>CAYTDS010000100.1:0-7981 GCA_964436555.1 uncultured Flavobacteriaceae bacterium
GTATTGCCATAAGACATAAAATTCCTTTGGTCTCCCCACTGACTAAGATTTCCTTTGGCATCTTCCCAAAACTTTCCATTTACTACTGTATCGGGAATCCCTTTTAGAGATGCGATGGATACGTCCATTTTTAGCCAAGTGTACCCTTGTTCTTTTACACGGTAATTTATAAGTTCTTGTTGTTTTGAAGCATCCGAAGGTTCTGGAGTATCTGCATATAAACGTACTTTATCCCTGTATCTCCCTCCTAATAGCTGCCACGCCGGCACATCGTAAGCTTTACCGCAAATATCCCACAAAGCCATTTCCACTGCGCATACCCCTCCTGCCTGACGAGCTGGGCCCCCAAATTGTTTGATGCTTTTAAAAATCATCTCCACATTACACGGGTTCTTTCCAAGAATTCTGCTCTTCAACATCAATGCATATCGTACATCAGCTGCATCCCGAACTTCACCAAGACCATAAATACCTTGATTTGTATCGATACGAATGATAGCTGTGCCTCCCATTACCGCGGTTAGTGCATAGCGCATATCTGTTATTTTAAGCTCTGAAGGGGCAGAGGAACGCTTTACTTTTGATGTAGTTTCAGAAATCCTATCTTCAAAAGAATAGCCCATAAGACTGGATAAACCAATCCCGCCCAAAGCTGTTTTCTTTAGAAAGTTTCTTCTATTGTCGGGTGTCTGGGGACTATCTATTTCAGATTGTCTCGATACTTTGTATTCCAGTTCTTCGGTTTTGCTTTTTGTAATTAATTCTTTTAATACGTTTTTCATATTCTACATTATAAATTTTTTGGAAGAAATCCTTTTTGCTATCGATGCCACCATACTTTAGTGTCCAGATTATCCGGGCCCATTCTTGCTATAGCTGCATCCACATTGTCTTTGTTAACAGCGATTTCAGAAGTAGGATAGGTAAGCCTATTAATAAAATCCCCTGTGATATCCTGACCGGGATATGGGTTGGGTGTTAGCACAGGAAAGCCGGATCGGCGAAAATTGGCAAAAGCCTCAGGGCCATTTAAAAGAGAAGCAACCCAATATTGCGTATTGATCTGTTCTAAAGAGGTGGTAACATTTAACGGATTGGCAGCCAAATAGCTGCTTATTTCAGAAGATGGCACTTCTGCGGTACTTCCATAGTCGGCAAGCTGCTCCATATGGGCACGGACCCCTGCTTCGTAATAATCAGAAACGCTACCGGTTACCCAACCGTACGTAGCTGCTTCGGCCAGTAAAAGCTGGGTTTGGGCATGGGTAAGCAGAAACATCGGGGCGGTTAGATTACCAAGTGTAGTTCTGTCTACTTGAGTAAAATCGAAGAAACTGGCCAACCCCAAATCTGAAGCTACCCCAACAATGGTTGCGTTATCAAAGCCCATGGGCATTCCAATTTGATCTGCTGGATCTTTAGAGGCCCTATCCAAAGTCTGTTCGGGACCGGAGGAAGCCCCAACATACCGAACTGCCATGGCACTGAGCCTCGGATCATTGTTAGCGGTTAAATAATCTACAAAATTAGCTGTCATGTAAAAATTATTGGCCTCTGAGCCGTTAAACACGAAGCCGTACGGACTGGTAAAATTATTGTCATGCCTCACTACAAAATTATCATCATTGGACTGTAAAACCCCACCTGCGAACGCCTCTTGGACGGTTTGTTGTGCCAGGGCATTATCTACTTTTATCAATCGCATGCCGGCACGCAGTAGAAGGGAATTTCCCAGCCTTCTCCATTTATTGAGATCGCCGGAGTAAAGAATTTCGCCGGATTCCATATTTTGAGATTCATTTAATCCCGCAACTGCTTCCTTCAGCTCATTTATAATATCTTTGTAAATAACCTCTTGGGCATCGTAAACAGGCAGTACTATCTGGTCCGAAAGCCCTTTTCCCGCTTCAAAGTAAGGAATATCACCATATTCATCGGTTAAAACCATGAAAGCATAGGCCTCGATAATCCGTGTCATTTGCAACAGGTTACCTCGGCTTGGATTATCCTCAATTTGATTGATAATGTCCCCCGTATGTTTAATAACACTTTGATAGGAATCATTCCATTGTTCCACGGTTGCAGGTCTATTGTCCTGATTGTAGTTGCCCCCGGAAACTACCCCGGAATTAGGGGTGACGATTTGTTGCACAATGGCCGCATCATAAACAATACTGCTAAAGGCAGGAAAGGATAGCCCTATGATGGCATTGTTCAAAAGAAAAACCGGGTTTATGCTCTCGCTGGTAGGGTCTACAGTGTTGGTGTTAATTTCATCAAAATTATTCTCACATCCTAAGGATGAAAACACCAGAAACAAACCGAGTGCTATGTTAGATATGTTTTTCATGATTATTTATTTCTTAAAATTTAACATTTAAATTGAAACCTAGGCTACGGGTAGTAGGAACACCGGTTGATTCTAATCCCGAAACGTTGTCCGAAGTGAACCCAAAGGAGTCTGGATCAATGTTGTCTACCCATTTCTTGAGCATTAAAACATTATTTGCCACCATACTTAAACTTACGCCTTTAAGGAAAGAACCTTCAGGTATAAACTTTTGAAAATTATAGCTAAGGGTTATTTGCCTTAATTTCCAAAAACCACCATTGTAAACTACCGGCTCTATCAGTTGGGATGACCTTACTACCTCCCAATACGGTTGGGATGCCGCAGCCACGGTATTTGGCTGTCCTTGCTGGTTAACGCCCTCACCGATAACACCTGTTTCCCTGCCTGGGAGAGTTATTTTGTGCAGTCCATGCCGAATAGCGTTAAAATTTGTCCCTGAAATCATTTTATTTCCCAACTTAAAGTCGATCAGGAAAGAGAAATTAAAATCTTTATAGTTTATGGTGTTGGTTATCCCCCCTATCCAGTTGGGAAGGGCACTCCCAAAGAATTTAATATCATCGGAACGAAGTGCCCGGCCATCATTTCCGAAAACCCTTCTTCCCTGATCATCCAGCTTATACCCAAAGCCGGCCAGTTGTCCAATTTCCTGGCCTACTACCTGAAATAGAAAACCATTAAAAACGTGGTTTCCCACTAGGATGCTTTCGTCCTTTTCATCGGTTAATAAACTAATTACCTTGGTTCTATTGTAAGCGGCATTCAAATTGATGTCCCATTTGAAATCGTTTGTCTGTACCGGTACCAAGGTAAGTAAAGCCTCAACACCATCACTTCGGCTTTCCCCGCTGTTTATGAGCGTGCTTACAAAACCAGAAGCATTGGATATTTGAGCGGGTATAATTTGATCGAAAGTCGATTTTCTATAAACGGAAACATCAAGGCCCACCCGGCTGTTGAACATGCGCAAATCGAATCCAAGTTCTGTTTCTTTAACCCGCATAGGCCTTAAATTACGATTGGGCAAGGTGTTGGTACTTGCTCCTGCAACAGGCTGCGAAGAACCGTCTGCACCTGTAAAGAAATTGGCATTTACGTTATAAAACAAAGCATCCGAATAGGGGGGTACATCGGTATCACTCCCCACTTCGGCATAGGCTGCCCTTAATTTTCCAAAAGTTAACCAGCTCGGCATAGTTTCAAAAGAATTAGAAAAAATATAGCTAGCCGAAGCGGAAGGGTACAAAATACTCCTATTGGCTTCCGATAAGGTAGAAAACCAGTCATTTCTTACTGTTCCACTAAGAAAATAAGTGTCCTTATATGAAATGTCCCCGGCAGCATACAAGGAGTTGACAGCTCTTTCGGACAGGTTATAAATGGGGTTCTTTGCCCTTCCGTTTTGTACCGTGTAGAGATCTCGGATAACAAAATCAGTTACATCTACCCTATTCAAATCGGAACGGAGATTCATTTTATTTCCTCCAAGATTGAGCCCTACGGAAAAATCTTCTCCTAGATCCTTGTTTGCGGATATCAAGAAATCCAAATTGGTCTCCCTAAACCTTCGGGATTCTTGGGTGTAGGTGCCGTTTACAAAACCCGGAGGTGCACCCGGCCTGGATGCTTGCCCGGTTGGAAATCCATTAAAATCCTGATCCCTGGACCAATAGTCCTGCCCTATTCTGCCTTGGATAAATAACCAGGACAAGAGGTTGTATTTAAGTGTTATATTTCCAAAAAGGCGATCCCTGAGAATATTGTTGAATTGTTCGGACAAGGTAAAATACGGATTGGTCCTATTGCGAAATCTGGAATATACAAATTCATTCCCGTTTGCATCGAACTTATTTTGGTCCATCAATTCCAATGGCATGGAATTAGCCAAATTATAGAGCGCCACCGGAATGGTATTATCTTGCTGCCCAATATTTGGAGGGTTGGTATTTTTTTCATTGGAATAATTGAGATTTACACTTACATTAAGCTTGGCCGACAGGTCATAGGTACTGCCCAAACTTATGGTCCTACGTTGAAAATCGTTGTTGGGCGTAATTCCCTTACTATCCAAATTTGATATAGAAAGATTGAACCCTCCAAATTCACCGCCTCCTTCAAAAGAAACCGAATTGGTGATATCAAAACCGGAGCGGTAAAACTTCCTGACATTATTGCGCTGCGGAACGTAGGGTACTTCTATACCATCAAAGAGTATTTGGGTCATACCCGGCTGAAACCGCTCCCCGAAGGACCATTGCCCGGATGTGGGATTTGCAGTTGTTGGCCTCACCCCGTTTTCTCCTTGTCCATATTCATACTGATAATCAGTAAAATCCAAAGGGGTTTGGTCCGCAACGCTCAAATTATAGGTAACTCCCAATCCCTTTCCTCGGCCCCTTGTTTTGGTGGTTATCATGATAACCCCATCTTTGGCTCGAGATCCATAAAGTGCAGCCCCTGTGGCACCTTTCAAAATGGTCATGCTTTCTATGTCGTCAGGATTGATACTGGAAAATCCATCTCCTCCATCCGAGGTGACTCCCCCCGAGTTAAAGCCTACTTCCGAACTTGTACTTCCGGGACTTGTGCCAAATGTGGTATTGTCTATTGGCACCCCATTGACTACAATTAGAGGGTTGTTGGTTCCGGAAATGGAAGATTGGCCCCTAATCCTCACCTTGGAAGAACCACCCGGACCTGTGCCCAAAGAAGATACGTTTACCCCTGCCACCTTTCCTTGGAGGGTATTCATGAAGTTGGTAGAACGGTTTACATTGAGCTCCTCGGCATCTACTTTGGATACAGAATACCCAAGCTTTCTAGCATCTTGCTTTATCCCCAAAGCTGTCACCACAACTTCGTCCAAACCCTGTGCATCCTCTATCATTGTTATGTTCAATACCGTGTTGGTACCTACAATTCTGGTTACCTTGGTCATACCCACATAAGAAAACACTAAAGCTGCTTGGTCAGAACTGACGTCAATACTGTATTTTCCATCAAAATCACTTGTGGTTCCGTTAGTAGTACCCTCAACATAAATGGAAACACCCGGCAAGGGTTGCCCATTTTGGTCTGTTACAGTTCCTGAAACCGTTCTTTGAATACTTTGATTCTCCATTTGCGAACTATCGGAAATTTGCTTTGGTCTGGAGGCATTTGCCTTGAAGATGATTTGGCTTCCCAATACCTCAAACGTAATATGGGTATCTCTAAAAATAGTCTTCAATACATCTGATACCGGGGTATCCTCTACATCTATGGAAACCTTTCTTTTATAATTTACTTCTCTATCGTTATACAAAATCTTGTAATCGGTAAGCGTTTCTATTTCTTTCAATGCTTTCTCTACACTAACTTTTTCAAGATGTAGCGTAATTCTTACCTCTAAGGCTTTGGAATTGGCCTGTAGTTGTAAAATAGAAGATAAAAATACACTTAAGGCAAGGATCATTTTCAAATGGTACTTTACAGGATAGGGGCATATATTCCCTAGCTTCTCATTTTTTTTCATATTTTTGTCAAAGTTTTAGGTGGTTATATTTTTTTTTAATCACTTGCATTACATCGGGGGATGTGCCAGCATTTCCCGATTTTGGTTTTTAAGTGATAAGTCCGGTAGTATCACGTCATAGGTTAGGGGGTTTAGGGTTAGTAAATAACTATTTGGTTGTTTTCTATATTTATCCGAAGCGCAAAATTTCTGCTGAAGACCTGTAGTACCTCTTCAATGGTCTCTCTATCAAAACTTGCCGTAAATATTTCTTCATCTAAGATTTTATTTGTGTTGTTTATTGAAACATTATAATGCCTTTCCAGTTTCTTTACGATATCCTTAAATGGAAGATGGTTAAATGTTATTTTTCCTCCTATCCAAGCTATGTACATGTCCACATCTACCTCTTCATGGCTCATATCATTACGTTCCTTATTCCATATCGCCATATAACCCGGCTCTAAAATGGTGGCCTTTTTCTCTTCTGATGTTCCATCCGATTCCTTTGCAAAAACTGAAATAGACCCCTCTACCAAGACGGTATTAATTGTGGAATCTTCCGGGTAAGAGGAAACATTAAACTTTGTGCCTAAAACTTCTACTCCGATATCATTTGTGTAAATTACAAATGGACGATCTGTATCTCTTGCTACTTCAAAAAAGGCCTCACCAGTTAAAAAAACCTCCCGATTTCCCCTTTCCGGAAATCCTGCAGGATATTTAATGGAAGATCCAGAGTTTAGATATGCCACTGAACCATCCGAAAGCAAAAGTTCAAATTTTTTACCGTAGGGCACCACTAATCTATGGTACACGTTCTTGTTTAGGCCTGCTTTAGAAAAATACTTTAGCTGGTCCGCTTTCTGTTCTCCCACCTTCTTGCCGTTGGCATCATGCACTGGTGCCGAACCATTTTTAGAAATAATTTGTACTCCCCCATCTTCCAAATACAAGGTAATGTCATTCTGTCCTGTTACCAATACTTCCTTTGCAGGCTTTTCAAATATGGCTAGTTGCAAAAAAAAACCCAGACCTATAACACACAGAAATACCGCCGCATAGGCAATACTCCGTTTTATTTTAAAACGATTTAGTATATGCTTATCCCTCTTTATCCTTTGGAGCAAATTATTTTTGATTCGATCTTTGTTAAATTGAGTCATGTGATGGGTTATTGCGTAATTAATTTCAATAAAATCTCTAAATTCTTTCCTGTTTCCAGAGTCCTCCAGCCACTGCGCCAAGGTATGCAACTCTACTCCAGAAGCCGTTTTGGTAACATACTTGGCTATAATTTCCGCTTTATCCCGAAAAGACATGGTCTTGTTGATTTTAATTATAATACGAGGCTATTTTATGAAACCCTTACTTTTTTATAATTAATTTTATATAATTACTATATTAGCTGTTGAAAATTTACAATTCCGTACATGGATTTTAATTTACACGATAATTGCGGTTTAATAACTGAGTTGAGAAAGGGGAAAGAGAAAGCTTTCTCTTTTTTGGTAGAAACCTATAACCATAAATTATGTCTTTATGCTCTTAGTTTGGCCAATGATAAGGACATAGCAGAAGATATTGTGCAGAATGTTTTTATCAAGACATGGGAAAAGCGCAACAGTTTAAAACCTGAGCTGTCCATAAAGTGCTATTTGTATAAATCCGTTTACAACGAGTTTATAGACCAAAATAGAAAAATGCAATCCGTGACGGCACTGGAGAAAAAATATATTGAAGAGCTGGACAGCTTAATGGAAATTGATGAAGATAGGCTGGAGAAACTATTGCTTTTAGTGCGCCAAGAGATTGAGAAACTCCCGCCCAAATGCAAACGCATCTTTTCTATGAGTAAGGAGGAAGGCTTAAGCAATATGGAAATTTCTGAACGACTAAATATCTCGCTTAAAACGGTTGAAGCCCACATCACCAAAGGATTTATTAGAATCCGCAATAAAATGTCAACCAAATATCAGCTAAATCCGCTACTGTTTTTACTATTTAATTTTAAGGATCACAAGAAATTTCACAAATGGACTATAGATCAACCCTAATCCCGCTTTTAGCTGCGGCATAGATAGCATCAATAATTATTAAGTCTTTTAACCCTTCTTCCCCGTCTACAGGTACAA
>CAYTDS010000101.1:0-2829 GCA_964436555.1 uncultured Flavobacteriaceae bacterium
TATAGGACTTCATGATGTTTTCTGCGCGAAGTTTCATCTGTTAATCTTTATTGCTTTTTAACGGTCATCCCAAACAGCCGGGTATAATTCGGCAAAAAACATTTCGGTAGTTATTCAAATTTAGTACTGCTCATTTCATGAGATATAGCAACCAAAACTAACCATATAATTGGTTGGCAGCTTTATTTTGTCATATTTTTAACCTTCATGCTGTTCCAGGGCTTCCCAATATTCATATGCCCTTCGCAAATGGGGTACCACAATAGTTCCTCCAACAAGGGTAGCAATACCTAATGTTTCCATAACCTCTTCTTTGGTAGCACCTTCCTTATAAGAACTTTCCAAATGGTATTTCACACAATCATCGCATCTCAATACAGCTGATGCTACCAAACCCAAAAGTTCTTTAGTTTTTACATCTAAAGCACCCTCTGCATAGGCATTGGTGTCTAAATTGAATATTCGTTTGATGATTTTGTTATTGTCTGCCAATAACTTTTCGTTCATTTTGGAACGGTATGCGTTAAATTCTTCAACTGGATTTGGCATTCTTTTTTCTTTTAGCTTCTTTTTTGGCTTCGTTTTTCAAAACCCGACCAGAAATAAAAATACTGACCTGATATAAGATGAGTATGGGTATTGCCACTACAATTTGGCTGGCAACATCCGGTGGTGTAATTACTGCTGATACAATGAGTACCACAACCAGTGCAATTTTCCTGTATTTTCTTAAAATTTCCGGAGTAACTAAGCCCACTTTGGTTAGAAAGTAAATAATAATGGGAAGCTCAAACATGAGTCCACAAGCTATTACGGCAGCTCGTACTGTAGAAATATAAGAGGCCAAATCAATATCATTAAATACTTCATCACTTACAGTATACCCACCTAAGAAATTAATCGACAGTGGTGCGACGATGTAATATCCAAAGAGAACCCCGGAGAAAAACAACATAGAGGCAATAAAAATAAAACCTCTGGCATTTTTACGTTCATTATCATAGAGTCCAGGCCCAATAAATTTCCACAATTCATATAGAATATAGGGAAAGCCCACGATAAAACCTGCCCAGATGGATGTCCAGATATGTGCTGAGAACTGCCCTGACATTTCCCGGCTCTGTACTCTAAACAAGGGCTCGTTACTACAAAAGGCCTCGCTGAAACCTAGCATTTGGGAAAGCTTACAAAAAAGTTTATAGGTAGGGAAATCGGGTTTTTTTGGACCAAAAATCACGGTATCAAAAACAAAGTCCTCCATAACAAACGCAATTAGACCAATACCTACTACAGCCATGGTAGACCGTATTAAATGCCAACGCAATTCTTCTAAATGATCTAAGAACGACATTTCGTTGGGCGACTTACCTATCTTTTTTATCATTATATAATACCTTCGTTAATTAAGTTGTGCAAATGTACTACACCTAAATATTTATCTCCGCTTACAGCCAAAAGTTGTGAAATTCCCTTTTCCTGCATCATTTCCAGAGCCTTTACAGCCAATATATCACCTTCAATCGTTTTAGGATTGGAAGTCATAATATCTTTGGCTATCAAACCATTAATGGAATTGTATTTATTTAACATTCTTCTGATATCGCCGTCTGTTACAATACCCACAATTTTATCCTGATGCGTAACAGCCGTTACCCCTAGCATTTTTTCGGAAATTTCAACAATGACTTTTTTAATATCTGCATGTAAATCTACCTCGGGTTTTTGGTTATTAACAGCAATATCTGAAACGCGTAAATACAGGCGTTTGCCTAGGGCACCACCCGGATGGTATTTTGCAAAATCTTTACTGCTAAACCCTCTTAATTCTAAAAGGGATATAGCTAAGGCATCTCCCATAACCAATTGTGCTGTTGTGCTTGTGGTTGGCGCCAAATTATGGGGACAAGCTTCTTTCTCTACAAAGGTATTTAATACAAAATCCACATTTTTGGCAAGGTAAGAAGAATTGTTTCCAGTAATTCCAATCAATTTATTTTTACCTCTTTTTATGAGTGGTACTAACATTTTTATTTCTGCGGTATTCCCACTTTTAGAAATTAAAATGACCACATCATTACCCTGTATGGTGCCTAAATCTCCATGAATAGCATCGGCAGCATGCATAAAAAGGGCAGGAGTACCTGTAGAATTTAAGGTAGCCACAATTTTAGATGCAATAATGGCACTTTTACCAACTCCGGAAATAACGACTCTTCCTTCGGATTTTAGAATACAGTTGACGGCATTAGCAAAGTCCTCGTTTAATAAAGAAATAAGGTTATAAATAGCCTCGCTTTCTGTGTTAATTGTTTTCTTGGCTATGTCCAGTATAGCTTTGGTATTGCTCAAAGTAATATTAAAATTTAGTGGTTGTATTCCTAAAAGAATGTATTATATTTAGGTTACAAAATTACACAAACTTAACTTTATTAGATATTTTAAATTCAAACAAAATAAAAGTGTTCAAAAACTCCATTTAGATGGGAGAATACGTGGAATCCGTATTTAAGGTTTATGGTTTTTTGAATAAATTTTAATAGTAAAACATGATATGGATTTGAATGAAATTGATTTACATGCCCCGTTGAAAAAATATTTTGGATTTTCCAAATTTAAGGGTCTACAGGAAGAAGTAATCAAGAATATTGTAAACAGGAAGAATACTTTTGTTATCATGCCAACAGGTGGCGGAAAATCACTTTGCTACCAACTCCCTGCATTAATGACTGAAGGTACGGCAATAGTGGTTTCCCCATTAATTGCCTTGATGAAGAATCAGGTAGATGCTATACGCGGTGTATCTTCTCAAAATGGAATTGCCCATGTACT
>CAYTDS010000101.1:2929-7893 GCA_964436555.1 uncultured Flavobacteriaceae bacterium
AAAGTGCAGGAAGATATTATAAAAAATCTGGGGATTAATGATGCAAAACTGTTTAAGGCCTCTTTCAATAGACCCAATCTCTTTTATGAGGTGCGACCAAAAACGCAAAATGTAGATGGGGATATTATTCGTTTTGTAAAACAAAATGCGGGTAAATCCGGTATTATTTATTGTTTAAGTAGAAAAAGGGTAGAAGAACTGGCACAGGTACTGCAAGTTAATGGGATTAGTGCAGTTCCATATCATGCAGGTTTTGATGGAAAAACCCGATCAAAATATCAGGATATGTTTCTTATGGAGGATGTAAATGTGGTTGTGGCCACCATTGCATTTGGTATGGGTATAGATAAACCGGATGTGCGTTATGTAATTCATCACGATATGCCCAAAAGCATTGAAAGCTACTACCAAGAAACCGGACGGGCAGGAAGAGACGGAGGTGAAGGCCATTGCTTGGCATTTTATTCCTATAAGGACATAGAAAAATTGGAAAAATTCATGTCCGGAAAGCCTGTTGCAGAGCAGGAAATTGGCAACGCATTATTACAGGAAATTGTGGCTTTTGCAGAAACTTCCGTATCCCGAAGAAAGTTCATTTTACATTATTTTGGAGAAGAGTTTGATGAGGTTAATGGCGAGGGAGCGGATATGGATGATAATACAAGAAACCCCAAAGAAAAGCAGGAAGCCAAGGATGATGTTGTAAAACTTATTAAAGTTGTACAGGATACTAATGAGAAATTCAAATCCAAAGAAATCGTAAAAATTTTATGTGGTAAAGTAAACGCAATTATATCGTCTCATAAAACGGATAGCAAATCTTTTTTTGGTATTGGATCGGATAAAGACAAAGGATATTGGATGGCTTTGGTAAGGCAAGCTTTGGTGGGAGGTTTTTTAAAGAAAGAAATTGAACAGTACGGAATTCTGCACCTGACGCCAAAGGGACTGGACTTTTTGAAAAATCCGGTATCGTTTATGATGACGAAGGATCATGTCTATAACAAAGAAGCAGACGAGGCTATTGTAAGTGCAGCCAAGACCAATGGAGGTGCTGCAGATGAAAACTTATTGCACCTTTTAAAAGACTTGCGTAAATCCGAAGCAAAAAAATTAGGAGTTCCTCCTTTTGTAGTATTTCAGGATCCGTCGTTAGAAGATATGTCTTTAAAGTATCCTATTTCTATGGATGAGCTGATAAATATTCACGGGGTAGGAGATGGAAAGGCCAAAAAGTATGGTAAACCATTTCTAGAGTTGATTAATAGCTATGTGGAGGAGAATGATATTCTAAGACCGGACGACCTTGTTGTAAAAAGCACCGGTGCTAATTCCGCTTTAAAATTGTATATCATTCAAAATATAGACCGTAAGTTGCCTTTAGATGATATTGCATCTTCTAAGGGTTTAGCCTTGCCCGAGCTTATAAAAGAAATGGAGCAAATAGTTTTTAGCGGTACAAAGCTCAATCTGGGATATTGGATTGATGAGATTTTGGATGAAGACCAGCAGGAAGAAATACATGAGTATTTTTTAGAGGCTAAAACGGACAATTTGGATGAAGCCTTAAAAGAGTTTGATGGGGAGTACGAAGATGAGGAACTACGGCTCTATCGCTTAAAGTTCATGAGCGAGGTGGCCAATTGATTTAGTACATTTACTTTATTTGTAGACATAAAAAAATCGACCTTTAAGAGTCGATTTTTTTTTAAGCTGATTTATTTACTTTATGGCATTATCGAAGCTGATTCTTCACTTGAGGAATTCGTTCTTTTTAATTGTCGCTGTATTTTTTTAATTGCCGACTCAATAGACTTCTCAGGTTCTATGATATTATATTCCCCCCAAAAATCAGGATCGGAGAAACCAATAGCAGCATCTTCTAAAATGATTGTAGAGCGCAATCTATCTTTAAGTTTAGGGTTCGTTCCTGCCACATTTTGCTCCCAGTCTGTAATGGCCATTTCGCAAGACATGCTATAGGTAGAGTTAAATAATCTGTCGGACCAGTTAATTCTAAATTCCATCAAGACATTACTGTAACCGTAAAACCACTTACCATTTTTTTCCCTGTAATCCACTCGGTACGCTACATCAGTTGGCCAAACTCTGGCATTCGCCGGCTTTTTTCGAACAAACATTTGTGCTGCTTTATCCCTATTGGTAATGTTTAAAGAATAAATGGCGCTGGTAAGAATTTTGTTCTCCGCATCTATAAAAAGCTGACCCTTATAAAGAGGTTCATCAATACCCTCTAATTGCTTAAAATTCACTATATAAATCAACCTGTCATTAACTCGGGTAGAATTTTCAAAGGTAAAGACATAGTTAGAAATTCCTTCATCACTAAAAATATACTCCGGATATTTCATGATATCTACAAACAGCGCATTAAAGGGTCCCCCTTGCAATTTTAAAGTCAAGGTATCTAACTTGCTATAATCTGTGCTTTTACGAGCTTTATACAGTTGTACTGCATCTTTGCGTTCCGAATCATAGGGCGATTTGTAGATGTTTACAACTGCTTCACTTAATGACACATTCCTTTTTCTACGTTTAATAGTTTCACGATAAAAGCCTGTCATTAAAGTAGGGTTGTTAAAGTAATTCTCTCCTTTACGTTTAAGAGTTTCTCGCACCAGATTGGTAGCATCCTTGGGCGCTGCCAAACTTATTTCAGTGAGCTCGGTTACTAATACTGATAGCGGGATTCGGTTTCTATCCCCTTGTAAATCAGACAAGGCAACTGATGCAGTTTTATATCCTAAAAAAGATACTATTACATTGCCATTGGTAATGTCCTTTGGAACTTTAAGAGAGAATTGACCTTCGGTATTAGTTACCGTACTGATGTTAGAATCTTCTAAAGTTAAAGTTGCAAAGACCAGTGGGGTCTTTGTTTGACTATCAACAACTTCTCCTTTATATTGATTAAAGTTTAGGTTGTCTTGCTCGTCTTGAAAAAAAGCGGACGCCTTAGTAAGCCCCACCACCCCGAAACAAAATACTGCCAAGAGTACAGGAAACAAGGATTTTTTTGGTAAAGATTTGTTTTTGTGTACCATGATGAAAAAAATTATCAATATAAATTTGATATGCTACAATGGTTACACCTAAGTTAGTGATTTTTAACAAAGTAGATTCTTAAATTTTATATAATTATTTAAAAATCAACTATCAAAATACAGATAATGCTGTAAGCATATCAAGACTTTGAGAATATCGAAAAAAGAAGTTAGCTTTCTAATAATGATTTGAGCCAAATTTCAGCCAGTTTTGGCCAAGTTTCGGCTGCAGCTTTTCCTTGCCTTAGTCCATATCCATGTCCTCCATATGGCATGACGTGCAGTTCTACAGGAACATTGGCATCACGGAGTGCCGCGGTCATGACCAGAGCGCTGTTAGCATGCGAATCATCAGCAGTTACGAATAGAAACGTAGGAGGCGTTTCTGAAGTGACATGTAGCTCTTCAGTTAATGTTCTATTCTCTCCTTGATCCAAATAGGCCGGATAAATTAAGAGAGAAAAATTGGGCTTGCTTGATACAATATCCACAGAATCCATCGCAGGATAGGTTTCTTTGTTAAAATTGGTACTGGCTCTGGCACTTAAGTTTCCTCCTGCGGAAAACCCCAGTACGCCAATCTTATTTGAATCCAGTTCCCAATTCTTTGCGTTTGCCCTAACAATACGAATAGCGCGTTGCAGGTCTTGTAGAGCCCCTGTTCGCTGATCTGGCACGCGGTAGTGCAAAACAAAGGCAGTATACCCCATATCAGAAAGCCATTTGGCAATTTCATCACCCTCCAGATTTGCTGCCAGAATATGATAGCCACCACCAGGGCTTATGATGATACTGGCTCCGTTTTTTTTTGTCGCATTGGGTTCAAAAATGGTTAGTATTGGATTGGATACTTGGGTAATGCGCAAGAGATTAGTCGCCGAATCAAGTACTTGTATTGCAGGTTGTTTTGGAGTGTTACTGCCGGGAATTTTATCCGGCCATACAGAAAGAATATTATTGTTTTGAGCATAACTTTGACAACTAAAGAGCACAATAAGTAAAAGTTTGAACTTCATGTTTTTTTAGAGAAATATACTCATTTTTGTTGAGTTTATTTGAGCCATTGTTTTTGAAAAGAACAAGCATCGGAGAATAACAATTATAAGTTAAGATGAACAAGAGCTAATCCTGACTTGGCTTTGCGCTCCGAATGGGTCATATTATTGGCACGAAAACAAAAACATGTTAGAATTATGATTAAGACCTAAATATCATCCAATTTATGTTTTCTCTTATTTTTTTTAAAATAATTAATTAGTGTCGGAGCTGTAAGCCCATGCAAAACAATAGAAAAGAGAATAATGTAAGCGGTAATGGAATACAGTTCTAATTTATTTTCAAAAGCATCGGTTTGTAAAAAGGCCCATGAAAGGTAAAACACGGAACCTACACCACGGATACCCAGAAAACTGATGGCTAGCTTATTTTTAAAAGAATCTTTAATACCCATCAAACCTGCAAGACCTGCCAATGGGCGAACCACCACTACGAAAAGAGCACTAAAAAGGATGCCTTTCCAATCCGTTAATCCCAAGATACCGTTCATGATGGTTCCACCAAAAAGTAAAAGCCAAATCACGATTAACAGCCGTTCTATTTCGTGATTAAAATCATGCATTTTCTTCTTGTAATTCCCGCTAATGTTCTCAGAATAACGTAAGCTAAGTCCGGTAAAAAAAACAGCCATAAAGCCATATCCATGCATTAATTCAGACAAACCATAAACCGCGAACGTCAGGGAAAGGGCTAAAAAGCCGTCATAGGTTTTAATGTTCTTCCATTCTTTGAGCTTTGGTATCAGGTAGCCAATTAATCTACCTACCAGAATTCCTAATATCACCCCTATGATAATTTTTAAAAGCAATTTATCCCAGAACCAATTACTAAAGTTAAAAGCAG
>CAYTDS010000102.1:0-6185 GCA_964436555.1 uncultured Flavobacteriaceae bacterium
GCAATTGAGTTTTCATCCAAAGCTCCAAAAATTATCCCACGTTTTCCCTTTAATAAATTGTATGCCATGTGTTTTTGTTTTTCCTAATTTAAATCAAAGATATTTAAAATAACTTAATTGAGTAATTGTCTTGCATGGGCTAATGCAGATTCAGATAATTCTTTTCCACCAAGCATTTCGGCGAGTTCTTTAACCCGCTCTTCTTCAGAAAGTTTTTTCATTTTGGTATTGGTAAAAACCCCTTGCTCTTCTTTATATACTTTGTAATGCTCATTTCCTTTTGATGCCACCTGGGGTAAATGTGTTATTGCAAATACCTGCATGGTTTTACTCATATCTTCCATAATATCTCCCATTTTATTGGAAATTTCTCCCGAAACCCCGGTATCTATTTCATCAAACATCATGGTTGGCAAATTCTCATAATTAGCCAATATTGATTTAATGGTTAGCATTATTCTTGAAAGTTCACCTCCTGAGGCAGTCTTCTTTAGTTCACCGTAGTCCGCACCTTTGTTGGCCGATAATAAAAAGGTTAGATTATCCTTGCCTGTAATTTTAAAGGTATTAGCGGGTGAAATTTCAATTTTAAAAGATGCACCTGGCATGCCCAGTAGTGCAAGGGTTTCTTGTAGTTGTCTTTTTAATTTTGGTGTTACTTCTTTTCGTCGTTTGGAAAGTTCCTCTGCAATAGCACTTAAATTATTTTCGGCATTTATGACGGCCTGTTTCTTTTCTGTAATGGTGGCTTCTATATTTTCAACAGCACTTACTTTTGTAGCCAACTCTTCTTTAATTGCTATTAAATCTGCAACCTCCTGCACATTGTGCTTTTTCTGGAGGCTGTAAAGCAATTGTAACTTCACTTCTATTTGCTCTAATAATTCCGGATTAGCCTCAATATGCCCTTGAAATGAAACAAACTCTGTGGCTATATCCTTTATTTCGATTAGTACAGATTGAATCCTTTCATTTAAAGAAGAAAATTGATTTCCAAATGCAGCTAATTTATTAGTAGCTTGTCTCAATTCCGTTACGGTACTAATAATTCCAATTTGATCATCGCTTAAAAGTTGGTGACCTTTGGAAACCTGCTCAATAAGAGTTTCTACATTACTTAATTGCTCATATTGTTCTTCTAAATCTTCCTGCATTCCTACCTTTAAGCCTGCCAGTTCAAGCTCATTTAATAAGAAACTATTGTACTCATATTCCTTATTGGCATCTTTTTGAAAATCAATAAGTTGATTAAGTTCTTTTAAAGCATTTTGATAGATACTTAATTGAGAAGTATAATCTGAAAGGAGGTACTCATTGCCGGCCAGAGCGTCAATTACTTTTAACTGAAAATCAGTATCGGCCAATTGTAAGGTTTGGTGTTGTGAGTGCACATCGATAAGTTTATCCCCTAATTGGGATAAGATATCTAACGTGACCGGGGTGTCGTTTATAAATGCTCTGGACTTTCCACTTGGAAGTAATTCCCTTCTAAGAATAGTATTCGGTTCAAAATCTAATTCATTTGCCAAAAAAAATGATTTTAAACCATATTTGCTTATTTCAAATTCCGCTTCCACGATACATTTTTGATCTTTGTCTCGCAAGGAAGATAGGTCGGCTCGTTTTCCAATTACCAAAGCCAATCCGCCTAAAAGAATGGACTTACCGGCGCCTGTTTCTCCCGTAATGGTTGTAAAACCAGGTCCAAATGAAACATTCAGTTCGTCTATTAAGGCATAATTTTTTATGGAAAGTGTGCTTAGCAAGGTAAATTATAAATATTGATGTAAAGATAATTTATATTCCACTGGAAAAAAATGGAGGCATCAATATTTTATTGCATTCCATGTACTGGAATACAAGGGTGCAATTCTGTTTAATATTTCCTTAAGCTGTACTGTGTCAATTTTGGGACCGTCTGAAAAAACATTTTGTATTTCTTCTGATTTAGCATCAAAAAAAGTCTGCACTAAAAAAGCATTGGGACGCCTTTTAATCATAGTTTCAAATAAACGCATGGTTCCGGAGATAACTTGTTTTCCGGTACTATTATTATCCCCCAGAATATCCAATCCCTTTCTGTGGTAATTGTACATGGCTATTCTGTATTCTCTGTAAGTATTGGAAAGTAAATTGTCCACAAGTTCAAATCGGGTACGATCACTGGAGGATTGATTCCATCCTAAAAATCCACTGCCTTGAGCTTGCATCACAATTTTTTGAGCTTCTCTGTAAAAATCTGTTCCCCCTTCAAGTGCAAAGGTATCGGCATCCAGACCGAGAATAATGTAAACATAATAAGAAATGACACTAATTAAATTGGATTCAAAGACATTTTCATTATATACCAGTGGTTGAAATTCCTGATACTGAAAATCGAAAAAATTGTCTTTGTAATTAAAAACCGGACTTTCATAAGATGTATTAAATACAGGTCTGGAAGACTGTAGTTGAATGTTGGCCTTAAATCGATCAGAGTCAAATTCGGTAATCGTTAGGAACATTCTGGCCTCCACTTTTTCATTTTCCTTGTAAACCCTGTTTGTCCACTTACTTCGGTTTACAAAATCATTTAGCGCTCTTTCTAAAGTGCGAAATACTTGTTGATTAGTTTGTCCAATCTGATCGGAGTTAACGGTAATAACACAGTTTAATTCCTGAGCTTCTATGGCTATAAAAGAAAAAAAACTAACTATGAACAAGAAAATATTACGCATCAATTCTGTTTATTACTTCTTCTAAAATGTCTGAGGCAACTTCGGCCTTGGTCTTTAATGCAAACGTTTTAATCTGTAAATTCTTATCTATAAAGGCTATTTTATTGGTGTTCTTACCAAAGCCGGCCCCTGTGTCGTTTAGCGAATTTAATACGATGGCATCCAGATTCTTCTTTTTTAACTTTTTTATGGCATTTTCAACTTCATTTTCTGTTTCCAAAGCGAAACCTACCAAAAATTGCTTGTTTTTTTGGACACCCAGGGACAGAAGTATATCCCTATTTTTAATGAATTCAATTGTAAATTGTTCTTCGTCCTTTTTAATTTTCTGATTCGCTACGGTTTTCGGCTTGTAATCAGCAACTGCTGCTGCGCAAATTACCAAATCTACTTTTTCATAAACCAAATGCACTTCATCATACATTTGGTCAGCAGTCGTTACATGGATTACTGAAATTGAGGGATTCTTGATTTTTATGCTAGAAGGGCCGGAAATAAGAATCACGTTAGCCCCAAGACTTGCTGCAACCTCCGCTAATTCGTAGCCCATTAAGCCTGAAGAATGATTACCAATAAATCGTACAGGATCTATAGCTTCATAAGTTGGACCGGCAGTAATTAATACTGTTTTGCCCTTTAGTTTTAAACCTTTGGCAATAAAATCTGTACTAAATGCTATAATTTCTTCCGGTTCAGCCATGCGTCCTTCACCTACTAGACCACTTGCAAGCTCTCCCTCGGTTGCGGGAATTATTCCATGCCCATAACTTTTTAACTTTTCTAAAGAAGCTTTTGTGGAAGGATGCTTGTACATATCTAAGTCCATTGCCGGGGCAAGTAATACCGGACATTTAGCAGATAAATAAGTTGCCAAGAGTAAATTATCGCAGGCACCGTCTGCCATTTTTGATAAGGTATTCGCTGTTGCAGGGGCTATAATCATAAGGTCGGCCCATATCCCTAATGCTACATGATTGTTCCATGTAATACTGCCATCTTCCTTTTTAATAAAATCAGTAAGCACCGGATTTTTGGAAAGTACAGCAAGTGTTAGGGGCGAAACAAAAGAGCCGGCACTTTCAGTTAAAATGACTTTAACGTTAGCTCCGGCTTTAATAAGTAAGCGTACAAGAAAGGTAGTTTTATAGGCTGCAATACCCCCGGTAATGCCCAAAAGGATATTTTTGCCGTATAACATTATTAAGCGTCTTTCTCTGTATTTCTATAGTAGATTTTATCTTGCAACCACTCTGTAACGGCCATTGCATGAGGTTTAGGTAATTTTTCATAGAACTTTGAAACCTCTATTTGCTCTTTGTTCTCAAAAACTTCCTCCAAGCTATCACTGTAAGTAGCAAATTCTTCTAATTTCTCCAACAATTCTTTTTTAATTTCAGAGTTAATTTGAATTGCTCTTCTGGCAGTTATAGAAATTGCTTCGTAAATATTTCCTGTTTTACTATCAAACTCATTCTTGTTGATGGTAATCGTAGAAACAGGTGCTTTAGAATTTTTTAAATCGTTCATTTGCTGACTATTAATGTTTTATTTGGATACAGTTTGAAATTCTTTATCAATTTTCGCCAATAAGTTATCTGCATCTTTGGCAAATTTTGTTTCGGGAAAAGATTTCTTTAAGTTGGTGTAACAAGTCTTTGCATTGTTAAGGCGCTCAGCCTTTTTATTTTCAAAACTATTCAGCGCCATATTTGTACTGGCTTCTAATTTGTAATATAATGCAGCCTCTCTAAATTCGGAACCTGGATTGTCTAGCACAAAATTATCCAAGGCCGCGATAGCAGATTCCAATAGCGTTAAATCGAATTCACCACGGGTGTTAAATTGTCTTGCGATCTCAAATTCCTTTTTTTCTTTTTTGGTAGATAGTTCCTTTGCAATCTTATTGGCCTCTGGGAGAAACTCGGAATCCGGATACGCATTAATAAATATCTGCAATTTTTGCAGTGCTTTATCTGTATCTGTTTGATCTAATGAATATTTTGGAGACAGCATATAGTAACTTTTAGCTCCATAAAAACCAGCCTCCTGTACCCTATCGCTTTTAGGATAAGACTTTAAGAAACGCTCAAACTGATACCCTGCTAAATTATAATCTCCATTTTTGTAATACGAATCTGCAAAAAAGAAACTTACCCGCTCGCCTTGGGGTTTGCCAACATATTGAGGAGCAATTTGTTCAAACAACCTATTGGCTCGTTTAAAATCTCCTTCAGCATAATACTTTTCAGCTAAATCGTATTTGGCTTTAACATCCTCGTTCTTCAGTACTTTTTGGTACTGATTACAAGAACTAAGGAAGATAACCATGACTAGTACAGGTAAAAACTGCCTCATTTTTTTAAACATTGCGCAAAATTAAGGATTTAAGCTGGATTTAAAAAACATTTTTAAGAAGCTAAAATAGTTTCCTATTTCGTTAGGACAATAATTTTGGCATAGATTTAACGCCGGGCTACAGGACTTTATTTTATGCCGGTATTTTTGCAAAAGTCTTTACAAATGCAATTAATTTTTCTTTTAGTGTGGCACTGGCTTCAATAAGCGGAAGGCGAACGCCTGCCTGGCAGATTTCCAAAGCTTCCAATATCGCTTTTATACCTGCAGGATTGCCTTCATCAAAAATTAAATTCATTCCATTCTGAAGACTATAATGCAGTTTGTAGGCTTCTTTTGAATTACCTTCTAACCCTAAACGAATCATTTCCGAGATTTCAAAAGGCAGTCCTTGTCCTAAGACAGATATTACTCCCGCCCCTCCTGCAAGTACTGTTGGTAATGCCGTTATATCATCTCCTGAAATTACTAAAAAGTCCGTAGGTTTGTTTTTGATAATTTCCATTACTTGAACCAAATTCCCTGAAGCTTCTTTAATGCCAATAATATTTTCAAAATCATTAGCTAATCGCAAAACAGTTTCAGGCAACATATTACTTGCTGTTCTTCCCGGAACATTATAAAGGATAATGGGTTTTGGAGATGCTAAGGAAATAGCTTTAAAGTGTTGGTAAATACCTTCTTGTGTAGGTCTGTTGTAATATGGGGAAACGGAAAGAAGGGCATCAAAATGGGCTAAATCCGTATTTTTTATTTCTTCAACAACACCCTGAGTATTATTGCCTGCAATACCAAGAACCAAAGGTAATCTTCCGGCATTTTCTTCAATAACAGTACCTAATATGGCATTCTTTTCAACCGTATTCAATGTTACCGGCTCTCCGGTTGTTCCATGAACCACCAAGTATTCCACTCCCCCATTTATGGTATGGGAAATTAATCGCCTAAAGGCGTTTAAGTCTAAAGAAAAATCATTTTTAAAGGGGGTAACCAAAGCCACACCTGTACCAAAAAACCGTTCCATTATTCAATTTCATTTAAAACCAACAAATACTTTTTTAGTTCTTTCTTAAAAGCCTTAAAATCTTTAATGGGTGTACCCAGAATAAGGTC
>CAYTDS010000102.1:6285-7884 GCA_964436555.1 uncultured Flavobacteriaceae bacterium
GGTCTAAGTTTAAACTCATCCTGAAATTCATAAAATGTATTGGCGCCATCATATGTATCTAAATCAACAATACACCCAATGGAGGTTATCCCATTTTTTCGCTTGGTTACTGATTCAGGTTTTTTTAGTGCCTCATTTAAAAATTTAAGAGCGGATTTGTGCTTAAATTTGTCCTTAAGTGCTTTTAAAAACATGTATTTTTACATTTGTACAAAGGTAAAGAATATCGAATCAATAACAGAGCTAAGATAAGGACTATAATGAATTTAAAAATTAAACATTTTGTTATATTTATAACAACATTAATTCTATGTTCATGCCGCGAAGAGCCAAAAAGTCTCGTAAGGATTGAGGGCAAAATTCTACCTGTAGCGGATTCTTTACATCAAATGGATTCCATTAACCAATTTGTTTCCCCTTATAGAAATCGAATAAATCAAGTATTGGATAGTTCACTGGCCTTTGCCCCAAAAATTATTACTAAAGAAGACGGGAGGTATAATTCTTCGGCCGGGAATTTGTTGGCCGATTTGGTATTGGAAATGGCTTCTCCGGTCTTTGCTGCCAAAACGGGTAAAGAAATCGACTTTGTATTATTGAATTACGGGGGAATACGCTCCGTTATTTCACCCGGTAAAGTAACTGCAAGGACCGCTTTTGAGGTGATGCCTTTTGAAAATAACATTGTGGTGGCAGAATTGGATGGTACTACTGTTAGGGAATTGGTTTCTTTTCTTGTTAACGCAACGGTTCCCCATCCCATTTCAGGATTAGAAATAGTTGTGGGTAAAAATAATAGGTTAGATTCTGTAACCATTCAAGGAAAACCTTTTGATGAAAGTGACATTTATTATGTTGCTACCTCGGATTACATGGTAACAGGAGGTGACCGTATGGACTTCTTTAAGGAGAACCGAGGTATAACTGATACAGATTATTTAATACGTAATGCCATGATTGACTTTTTTAAAAAAATAGACACTATAGCTCCTGTAGTGGACAACCGATTTATAAAACTGAACTAAGCCGTGAACAGAAGAAAATTTTTAGCTCATACAGCTGCAGGTTCTACCCTGATAGGTTTAGGAAGTCTTTCTCTTAACTCTTGTTTTAAGTCATCCTATAAAAAAATAACTATTTTACATACCAATGATGTTCACAGTCACATTGATGCTTTCCCCAACAATCATTCTCTATATCCAAATCTTGGAGGTGTGGCGCAAAGAGCAACTCTTGTAGAACAAATAAGAAATGAAAATCCCAATACGCTGCTATTAGATGCCGGAGATATTTTTCAAGGCACCCCCTATTTTAATTTTTATGGAGGGGAATTGGAATTTAAATTAATGAGTATGTTAAAGTACGATGCTGCTACCATAGGCAACCATGATTTCGACAATGGAATAGAAGGACTCTTAGCTCAAATACCCTATGCTAAGTTTGATTTTCTATCCGCCAATTACGATTTTTCCAATACGGCGTTGGAGGGTTTTGTCCAACCCTATAAAATCTTTACAGTAGATGATGTTAAAATTGGTGTTTTTGGTTTGGGAATAGAACTCAACGGATTGGTAACAAAAAAACTTTACAAAGAAACCA
>CAYTDS010000103.1:0-7830 GCA_964436555.1 uncultured Flavobacteriaceae bacterium
AGTTTCTACTCGCCAAAGACAAACGTTCTGCATCCCCATTTTCAAAAAACTCGCTGAGGTGAACACGATCATAGGCAACTCTTGGTTCTTCTCCAAACACAACCAATTTGTAATTTTTACTATTGGACTTTGCCACAAACTTTTCACAAAACTTGTAGCCCACCATTCCATTACCTACTACGATTATGGTTTTCATTACGTATTCATTTACAAATTAAAATACAATATTACGTATTTTTACGTATTATATATGTGATTTATTAAAAATAAATACGTAGCTTTTATACGGATTTAATAAAAATTCTGATCCTATTTATCTCTTTCAGCATCAATACAAGGGTAAGATAGAATATAAAATACGGCTCAATCAATTGGTTTGCATACGACTAATTGAATTATATCCCATAAAGATCCTTTATCGATAACATGGAGGTATTGACTTTTAAGTAGGTTTCCTACTATTGGTTCTTCCACAGAAAAGAATGAATTAAATATCAACAATTCCTTACTATATAGGTATTTAGGCAACGTAGCATGTAAAAGAGTTAAGTGTATTTCATTTTGTAGCTTGTGGAATCCGCCAAATTACTAAACACCAAAAAGACACTAGAGAATTTGATAATTTAAGGATGATATTTTTTAGGATTCTCTACTTTTTATCCATGCGTAGAAGTAAATTTTCAAAAATACGTATATAGTCGACTTGTTTTTAATAAATTTAAGTATTTATACGTATTAATACTTAAATTTGTTTTGTAGTTACCCATCATTGAACGCTAAAAACAACTTTATGAACACATCAATCTCCCAAAAAGCCACCCGGCTAAACTTTAAAGATTTTAAAGGCGTTCCCATGCGCACATTCTGGATTACATCGCTGGCATTCTTTCTCTGCTTCTTTGCCTGGTTTGGTATTGTTCCCTTTATGCCTGATGTGGTCAAAGATTTGGGACTTACACCATCGCAAAAATGGAACTCCATCATTTTAGCTGTAGCAGGTACCGTTTTTGCCCGTTTGCTTATCGGACAGTTATGTGATAAATACGGTCCTCGATTGTGTTATGCCTATTTATTGATTTTTGGTGCTATACCCGTCATTCTTTTGGGTTTTGTGCAAACACCAATGCAATTTATGATATGCAGATTGTTTATTGGATTCATCGGAGCTTCCTTTGTAATAACCCAATTTCATACTTCCATTATGTTTGCTCCCAATATTGTAGGGACAGCAAATGCCACATCAGCAGGTTGGGGAAATTTAGGTGGTGGTGCCAATAGATTGGGCATGCCATTAATCGCGGGAGCTGTAGTCAGTTTTGGTGTTGCCGGTGAGGTAGCATGGCGCTATTCCATGATTATTGTGGGTTTGTTATGTATTGTGATGGGCATACTATATTATTTCTATACCCAGGACACCCCTGAAGGAAACTTTAAGGAATTGAAAGCTTCGGGGCAAATGCCTAAAATTAAAAAGGATGAGGTCTCCTTTTTTACCACCCTAAAGGATTATCGGGTATGGATTCTCTTTTTTGTATATGCGGCGTGCTTTGGAATAGAACTTACTGTATATGGTACCATGGACGATTATCTTCAAAACCGATTTCTGTTGAATCGCACCACTGCCGGTAACTTGGTGTTGTCCTTTGCATTAATGAACATTTTTGCCCGAACACTTGGAGGCTATTTTGGCGATGTATTTGGAAATCTGCGTGGACTGCGTGGAAGGGTCATTTTTCTGTCTATAATTCTTGCTATTGAAGGTATTATGCTCTCCATATTCTCGATATCCACAAGCCTTGCTATGGGAATGGTTTTTCTCATTGCTTTTAGCTTAAGCGTACAGATGGCGGAAGGAGCCACCTTCGCTGTCGTCCCTTTTATCAACAAAAAAGCTATTGGATCTATCTCAGGAATTGTCGGTGCCGGTGGTAACGTCGGGGCATTTTTAGCCGCATTATTCCTAAAATCCAAATCGGCCGTTGCAGAAACAGCAGCTCTTAATTCAAATAGCAATTTGGGAGAAGAAGCTATGAAAACGGCACAAACCCTGGCATCGGCCTCAGCTGTATCCAGCGGATACTTTATAATTGGTGGCTGTGTGGTGGCATCAGCCCTATTATCATTGGCTATAAAATTTGCAACCGCAGATGAAAAAGTAATGTCTAAAGAAGCTGCCTCTAAAATTGCGTTTACCGGAGGCGACAAATAACTTTAAAATGGAAAATATTGCTCTATCAACAAAAAAAACCATTCCTAAGAAGTCGTTCTTATTGAATACGCCTTGCAATTCCTGCGAGAATAACAGTTGTTTGATTCGAAGAAACATAAACTCCGAAGCAATGTCCCAACTTGCCGGGGAAAAAAGAGTAATTAAATGCAAAAAGGGGCAGCAGTTCATTATGGAAGGTGCCCCGGTCAATGGCCTGTTCTTTATTTTAAATGGAAAGGTCAAAGTTTATAGAACAGGACTAAATGGAAAAGAACAAATTGTTAGGCTTGCCAAAGAGGGGGAAATTATAGGGCATAGAGGCTTCGGTACGGAAGAATACTATACCATTGGCGCAATGGCATTAGAAGATGCCACCCTATGTTATTTCTCCAAAGGCATATTGCAAATTGTCCTAAAAAGGGACGCCCCATTTGCCTATGACTTAATGTTATTCTATGCTGATGAGCTAAATAAAAGTGAGGCCAAAGTAAAATCACTATCTCAAATGACCGTTAGAGAAAGGGTTATAGATACCCTACTCTATATCTCCAGAAAGTTTGGCCATAGCAAAGAACTCCTATCTCTTACATTGAGCAGAAAAGAATATGCCGATTATGCAGGTACCACCGAGGAACAAGTAATCCGGATTCTTTCCATGCTTAAAAAGGAAAAGCTTATACATACAAGTGGAAAAAGAATAGGCATATTGGATACCATCCTTTTAAGAAAGGAAATCAACAAGCACAATTATTATTTGGAAAATTAAGCAGAGCTATCTAAAAAGAGCAATAGAAAATTCCAAATATTTACTTCCCGGCAGCCGACTGATTGGAAGCATTCCCAAAAAAAAAAAATTACATTTTACATATCAGTATTGCGGAGGGGGTTGCCATTGATGATCCGATAAGTCCAAAAGATCATTTCATATACCCATTCCTATTTACTAAAAAAGTAAATTCTCCCCTTAACTTTCTGTAAACAAAAGCACTATTCTACGTATAGATACTTGTTTCTAGCAACAAAACGTCTCAAATACCCTGTATTTCTTATTAAACAGATTCAAAACATGCTTTTTCGCAGGGTTTTCTCTGTTAGAAAAAGGGATTTATTCATACGATAAACCATACCATGCCAATATTACTGTGTGTAGTTTTGTAAAAAATAAGTATTAGTACGTATAAAAATAATAACATTTATGTATTTACCATTACCTAAGAGTTTGTCACAACCAAAATCCAATAACATAGACATTCCTATGGTGCTTTGGTGGACGCACATCATTAAAATCAATAAATCTTTACATATGAAACCCTCTTTAAAAAAAACGTATCACTATTTAATTCTTTCCTTACTGATCGCTTCATGTGGGGAAAAAGAAAAAAAAGAACAGGTTACCACATCTGTTACTGAAGAAAAAACCCTGCAAATTGAAAAGCCCCAACTGACTTTCGGGTTCATTAAATTGACCGATATGGCACCTTTGGCAATTGCAAAAGAAAAGGGATTCTTTGAAGACGAAGGCCTTTTCGTTGCCGTTGAGGCACAATCCAACTGGAAAAACATTTTGGATCGGGTAATCGACGGACAATTAGACGGCGCCCATATGCTGGCAGGGCAACCGGTGGCAGCAGGTGCCGGATTTGGCAGACAAGCGGAACTTGTAACCCCATTTTCCATGGATCTGAACGGCAACGCAATTACGGTATCCAATGACGTTTGGTCCAAAATGAAACCAAATATTCCCAAAGATCCGGAAGGAAAACCTATACACCCCATAAGTGCCGATGCCCTAAAACCCGTTGTTCAACAATATAAGAATAGTGGTAAACCTTTTAAAATGGGCATGGTATTTCCTGTTTCTACGCATAATTATGAGATACGTTACTGGTTGGCCGCTGCCGGAATACATCCCGGAATGTACACTAAAGATAATGTACAGGGGCAGATAGATGCAGAAGTGCTACTATCGGTAACCCCGCCGCCACAGATGCCGGCAACCTTGGAGGCAGGCACCATTCATGGCTACTGTGTAGGGGAACCATGGAACCAGCAAGCGGTTTTCAAAGGAATAGGCGTACCTGTCATTACAAACTATGACATCTGGAAAAACAATCCCGAGAAGGTATTCGCAATGACCAAAAAATTTGTAGATGAAAATCCGAATACGGCCATCGCAATAACCAAAGCCCTGATCCGTGCTGGGAAATGGTTGGACGAACAAGGGAATAGGGCCGAGGCCGTAAAAATATTGTCCATGCCACAATATGTAGGTGCAGACGAAATAGTTCTGGCGAATTCGATGACAGGGACCTTTGAATTCGAAAAGGGAGATCACCGCAGTATGCCTGACTTTAACGTCTTCTACAAGTACAATGCCACCTACCCTTTTTATTCCGATGGTATTTGGTTTTTGACTCAGATGCGAAGATGGGGCCAGATTCCCGAGGCTAAGCCGGCAACTTGGTATACAGAGACCATTGAGAAGATATACCGACCCGATGTCTGGATGAAAGCCGCAGACCTCCTAGCAAAAGAAGGACATATTCCTGCGACAGATATTCCTGCGACCGATGGGTACAAACCAATAACATCAGATTTTATAGATGGGAATCCCTACGATGGCAAAGATCCGGTTGGTTATGTCAACAGTTTCACCATAGGAAACAAAGATTAAATCCTAAATAAGTCTAACAATGAAAAATAGCATAGCATTGAATAGAGTTGGTCAATGGTTTAACCTTAGCCTTCTTAAAGCACTGGTTCCTTCTTTTTCAAGAAGTACAGAAAAGGACCTCTGGATATACATTCTTAGGAATATTGTAGCCCCCATGGCATCCATGCTATTGTTTATAGGGTTTTGGTATTCAGGTGCAAAGGCCCTTTACAATAAGGAGGCCGACTTTAAAATCGAAAGTGCCCGGCAAGAGCAAGGAGAAATTGCAGCAAATGAAATGAAGGCATGTATCGCCTCTGGGGAAATAAGCTGCCAGCCCAATACACTCCCATCCCCTACACAAGTTTGGGCATCCTTCAAAACGTTGATAAAAGACCATAAGACGATTCAGGCTGACAAGAAAGCCTTCAAAAACAAAACTGCTGTTATCAATGAAAAAAGAACGGCAGATGGGCAACCTCCAATAACCTACACCGGAAGGCCTTCTTTTATTGATCAAACAATTACCAGTTTACGAACGGTTTTTACCGGTTTTTTGCTTGCACTGCTTATTGCCGTTCCCATAGGTATTCTTATCGGCCTTAGTAATGCACTTAAAAGTTCTGTTAATTGGTTGATCCAGATATTTAAGCCCGTTTCCCCTGTTGTCTGGCTTCTTTTGGTATTCATGATTGTCAAAACCATGACGAAAAATTCCAATTCGGACAGTGCATTTCTTATTTCATTCATTAGTGTGGGCTTGTGTTCCATGTGGCCGACATTAGTGAATACGGCCATGGGAGTATCCTCGGTAGACAAAGACTACATCAATGTGGCCAAGGTATTGCAATTGGGGGGCGTTCAAAAAGTGTTTAAGATAATACTTCCCTCCTCATTACCATTAATTTTTACTGGTCTTCGAATTACGCTCTCAGTAGCGTGGATGGTTCTTATTGCTATAGAACTATTGGCTCAAAGTCCGGGACTTGGTTCGTTTGTTTGGGAAGAATTCCAAAATGGCTCAATACATTCAAATTCCAAGATTATTGTGGCCATGTTCGCCATAGGAATCATTGGTTTTTTGCTAGACAGGGTCATGCTTACTATACAGAAAATGTTCACATTCAATAAGAACCATTAATCGATTATCATGGCATATCTAGAGCTTGAAAATGTGAGTAAGGCCTACGGAATGGGCAAAGAAAAAACCGAGGTTCTTTCCAATATTAACTTAAAAATAGAAGAAGGTGAATTTGTAGCCATAGTAGGGTTCACAGGCAGTGGAAAGACCACATTAGTAAACCTTATCAACGGTCTAGAAAAACCTACCTCCGGAAAAGTACTCTTTAAAGGAACAACTGTGTCCGGCACCAGTCACGAAAGAGGGGTCATTTTTCAAAACTATTCCTTGCTTCCATGGTTGTCCGTAGGTGAAAATGTATCAATGGCCGTCAAGATGGCTTTTCCAAAGGAAAGAAAATCGCTTCGTAAAGAAAGGGTAGATAAGTACGTTGACATGGTTGGCTTGTATCCGGCCATCCATAAACGTCCCAAGGAACTATCCGGAGGTATGAGGCAACGTGTAGCAGTGGCAAGGGCATTGGCTATGAAACCCGAGATGCTGATCATGGACGAACCCCTTGGGGCATTGGATGCCTTGACCAGAGGCACACTACAGGACGAAATCCTTACGATTTGGAACCATAATACTTGTACAGTGCTATTGATTACGAATGATATTGATGAAGGGATGTACATGGCGGATAGGATTATTCCCTTGAGACCCGGACCAAATGCCACCTTGGGACCTGAATTTAAAATTGATATCCCAAGACCCAGAAATAAGACCGCATTAAATGACAATCCTTGTTTCATTAAAACAAGGAACACCCTAATGGCCTACTTAATGGAAATTGGAAAGGAAAGAAAATCTACTACCGGTAAAGTCTATGGATTGCCGGAACTATCCCCTAAAAGCTTTATCAATCAATTTTAACACAAAGCACTATGGACATCAATAGCAAGGCGTTACTAAAACCAAGTACAATTTACATGGAGAATGGCATTGTCTATCCTTCTATGGTCATGCTGGATATATCTGCACTTAAAAAGAGCTATCCAACACCAGAGGGGGACTATGTGGTACTGGAAAACCTGCACCTTCAGATTATGAAAGAAGAATTCGTAACCATCATTGGACATTCCGGCTGTGGAAAAACCACCCTACTCTCCATGATTGCTGGTCTGATTCCATTTTCTGAGGGCAATATCTCTGTTTTGGGAAACCCGGTAAAAGGACCTGGGCCCGATCGGGGTGTTATTTTCCAATCCCCCAGTCTTATGCCATGGATGACAGCAATACAAAATGTCCTTTTAGGCGTAAACAAGGTCTATCCTCATGCAACAAAACTGCAACGCATGGATATTGCAAAATACTACCTGTATAAAGTTGGTTTGGAAGAAGCTTTTAACAAAAAGGCTTCCACTTTATCCCAAGGTATGCAGCAAAGGGTCGGAATCGCCAGAGCTTTTGCCATAAAACCTAAAGTTCTGTTGTTGGATGAGCCTTTTGGGATGTTAGATTCTTTAACACGAGGTGAGCTTCAGGACATTTTGCTGGAGATTCTGGACAGAGAGAAAATTACGGCGGTAATGATTACCCATGACGTGGACGAAGCTATCTTTTTAGCAGATCGGGTCGTAATGATGACCAGTGGTCCAAAAGCAAAAATAGGTGACATCTTAAATATAGAATTTGAAAGGCCAAGAACCCGCAAGACCATATTAGAGCACCCCGATTACTATACTTACCGAAAACATCTCATAGACTTTCTTGAACATTGAATAACATCATTAACCAAAAACCCTATATTATGAAAAAAGCGCATGTATTAATAGGCCTTTCAGTATTTTTTACCCACTTCATTACCGCACAATTTACTTTGGATGGAGAGTTTCGCCCCAGAGC
>CAYTDS010000104.1:0-1882 GCA_964436555.1 uncultured Flavobacteriaceae bacterium
AGACACCGATCATGATAATGATGGAATACCTTCCATTATGGAAGATCTTAACGGTAATGGATACCTCTATGATGATAATACCGACACGGATTTAGAACCGTTCAATGTGTTTATACCCAATTTTTTAGACCCTGACGACGATGGCGACGGAATCCCAACCCGTCAAGAAATCATAATAAATCCGGATGGGACACTTGTTTTTCCGGACAGCAATGGTAATGGTATCCCGGATTATTTGGATAAAGATTATCCTAACAGGTTCTAAGCCACACAAGCTCAAAAAAAGAACGGGCTGCTCAATTAGCAGCCCGTTCTTTTTTATAAAAAATTTTAAATTATAGTTTCACAGACAAACTCAGAATTAATTGATCTGGACGAGTATCTACCCTGTCTCCTGATAAATTGGTAAGATTTGTATTAATAAAGGTTACTTCGTTTTCGCTAAAGCCTCTTTCGTAACGCAGGTCTACCCCTAATTTACCCAAATTAACACCAATACCCATGTTTAGTCCTACCGAAAAATCATTTTCAATATCACCAATGGTAACCCCATCAAATTTGGTATTCAAAATATACTGGAAAGCAGGTCCGGCAAATACATGCAATGGGCCAATAACTTTAAGACCTACCAAAACGGGAACATCCAATTTGTTAATCTTAAGGTCACCATTGTCGTAGCCGGATTTTGTACTGGTATACACCAATTCGGGGCGTACATAAATTGCATTTCCAAATTTTCCAAAAACGCCCAGATGGTAACCAACGTTACGGTCCGGATTCTGGAAAGCGTCTTCAGCAGAACTAAAATACTTGCCATTACCGTTGTAGTTAAGACCACCCTTGATCCCAAATCCTGAACCTGATTGTGCAAATGCAGCCATGCCTATAAGGGCAAAAACTGCCGTAAGAAGTGTTTTTTTCATTTTGTGTTTCTTTTTAAGTAATGAATACTAAATAGGAATCAAAACGAAACCTATTTTCTTTTTAACACTCTCAAAACGGCTGCTTCTATAGCTTTATTGCTCAATCCGTACTTCTCCATTAGCTCCTCAGGAACACCACTCTCACCAAAAGTGTCTTGTGTGGCAACAAACTCCTGTGGCGCGGGATACTGTGTAGTAAGGGTTCGGGCAATACTCTCACCCAATCCGCCCAAATAATTATGCTCTTCTGCCGTAACGACACAGCCTGTTTTTTTAACAGACTTTAACACAGCAGCCTCATCCAGCGGTTTAATGGTATGTATATTGATTACCTCGGCAGAAATACCTTGCTTTTCAAGGCTCTCAGCGGCAATCAGTGCCTCCCAGACCAAATGTCCGGTAGCGATAATGGTAACATCTGTTCCTTCATTCAGCAGCAACGCTTTTCCAATTTCAAATGTTTGGTCCGCAGGGGTAAAATTAGCCACCTTTGGTCTGCCAAAACGCAAATAAACCGGGCCATGATAATCTGCTATGGCTATGGTGGCGGCTTTGGTCTGATTGTAATCACAAGGGTTAATAACTGTCATTCCCGGTAACATTTTCATCAATCCAATATCTTCTAAAATCTGATGAGTTGCCCCGTCTTCCCCTAAAGTAAGTCCGGCATGGGAAGCACATATTTTTACATTTTTGTCCGAGTAAGCCACTGATTGTCTAATCTGGTCATAGACACGGCCGGTAGAAAAGTTAGCAAAAGTTCCTGTAAATGGAATTTTTCCACCAATGGTCAAACCAGCTGCGATTCCAATCATGTTGGCTTCAGCAATTCCTATTTGAAAAAAACGCTCCGGATTTTCGGCTATAAATTCCTCCATTTTTAAAGAGCCTACTAAATCAGCACATAATGCCACTACATTGGGGTTAGTTCTACCCAATTCTGCCAGTCCGGCTCCAAA
>CAYTDS010000104.1:1982-7799 GCA_964436555.1 uncultured Flavobacteriaceae bacterium
AATAAAACACAAACGGGTTTTCCTTTGCCTGTTCTGCTTTTTGCCTCATGTAATCCCTTAATAACGGCTTCCAGATTATTACCTTCTTTAATTTCCAGTACGTCCCATCCAAAAGCCTCGAACTTGGCTGTTAAGTCGCCCATAGGCAATACGTCTTTAGTAGCACCATCTATTTGCTGACCGTTGTAGTCAATGGTAGATATAAGATTGTCTACCTTATTTCCTGCCGCATACATAATGGCTTCCCAATTTTGTCCTTCCTGCAACTCACCATCTCCATGAAGACTGTAAACCAAATGCGAATCTTTATTCAACTTTTTGGCTAAGGCAGCCCCTATGGCAACGGACATTCCCTGACCTAAAGATCCTGAAGCTACCCGAACTCCGGGAAGCCCTTCATGCGTGGTAGGATGTCCTTGTAAACGGGAATTTATTAATCGAAATGTATTGAGCTCCTCAACAGGGAAATAACCTCTTCTTGCTAATACACTGTAAAAAACAGGTGATATATGTCCGTTAGACAAGAAGAAAAGATCTTCTCCATCGCCATCCATATCAAATCCTTCTTTAAGCTCCATGATTTCGTTGTACAAGGCAACAAAAAACTCTGTACAGCCAAGAGAGGCCCCCGGATGACCTGAATTTACTTTATGTACCATTCGTAAAATATCCCTTCGGACCTGTGTGGCCAAATCCTGTAATTCTTTCAATTTTGGCATTTTTATTAAAAATTTTGTTATTTTTCAAAAGTAAGGTCAATCTTTTGCCTAAACAAGCGGGAGTTCAAATTTTTTGGTATTAAGAAGAAACCATAACAGAACTTTATTTTTTTGTTAAGGACTTTATGCCTTACAGTTGCCTATATTTGCCCTTTTAATAACAAGGTTGAAATTTACACTACACCACACAGATCCGTTAAGTAAGGCAAGAGCGGGTACCATAATCACAGATCATGGTGTTATAGAAACCCCAATTTTTATGCCGGTTGGTACAGCAGCTTCCGTAAAAGGCGTGCACCAAAGGGAATTAAAAGATGATATAAAACCGGATATTATTCTGGGAAATACCTATCACCTGTATTTACGCCCTAAAACAGAAATCTTAAAAGCGGCAGGAGGCATCCATAATTTTATGGGGTGGGATAAAAATATTCTTACCGATAGTGGAGGTTATCAAGTATATTCTTTGTCTGCCAATAGGAAAATTAAGGAAGAAGGGGTAAAGTTTAAATCGCACATAGATGGGTCTTACCATATGTTTACCCCGGAAAATGTTATGGACATACAGCGGGTTATCGGTGCGGATATTATTATGGCTTTTGATGAATGTACTCCGTATCCTTGTGATTATAACTATGCAAAACGGTCCATGCACATGACACATAGGTGGTTAGATAGGTGTATTTCTCATTTAGAAAAGACTCCTTTTGAATATAGCTACGCTCAATCTTTTTTTCCTATAGTACAAGGTTCTACCTACACAGATTTAAGAAAGCAGTCTGCGGAATATATTGCAAATGCAGGCGCGGAGGGGAATGCTATTGGCGGGCTTTCTGTAGGGGAACCAGCAGAGGAAATGTATGCTATGACCGAAGTGGTTTGTGAAATTTTACCTGAAGACAAACCCCGTTATTTAATGGGCGTGGGCACCCCAATAAATATCCTGGAAAATATTGCTTTAGGGATAGATATGTTTGATTGTGTGATGCCTACTCGGAATGCCAGAAATGGCATGTTATTTACTGCGCAGGGTACTATCAATATTAAAAATAAAAAGTGGGAAGATGATTTTTCTCCGATAGATGAATCCGGGATGACATTTGTAGATACGGAGTATTCAAAAGCGTATTTAAAGCACTTATTCTCAGCAAACGAATATTTGGGAAAGCAAATAGCAACAATTCATAATCTCGGTTTTTACATTTGGTTGGTTCGCGAAGCAAGAAAGCATATTTTAGCTGGAGATTTCGCCTCATGGAAAACTTGTATGGTGAAGCAAATGGATAAAAGATTGTAACCTTGACCATCTTAGACAGATATATACTAAAGCGTTATCTGCTTACTTTTACAGTAATGTTGATGCTGTTTATTCCTATCGGTATCATGGCCAATTTGGCAGAGCAGATAGGAAAGATGATAGATAATCAAGCACCTCTTAATGAAATCTTGCTGTATTACCTAAATTTTACTATTTACATCGGGAGCTTACTTTTTCCTATTTTTTTGTTTTTATCGGTTATTTTCTTCACATCAAAATTGGCAAACAATACTGAAATTGTAGCCATTTTGAGCTCCGGAGTTTCATATAATAGATTTTTACGTCCATACATTATAGGAGCCAGCATTGTTGCGATTATCATGTTTTTTATGGGAATGTTTATTGTACCCAATGCCAGCGTAGGGTATAATGAATTTATTTATAAATACCTGAAAAAAGGTAAGCAGGATCGCATTACGAGTAATATTTACAATCAGTTAAATGAGACTGATTTTATCTATGTAAGTAGCTTTGATCCGGCACGGCAGATAGGATATAATTTTACTTATGAGCGTTTTGATGAGGATAATAAGCTGGTTTATAAGATTTCGGCAGCCAATATACGTTGGGTTCCAAAGGATACGGTTTACAGACTCACTTCTTATCGAAAAAGAAAATTAGTGAACGACATAGAGATTATTGAAACCAAGAGGCGATTGGATACCATTTTCAATTTTAAAATAGATGACCTAACCCCTGTTTCTTACGTTGCCGAAACTAAAAACCTCTTTGAATTAAATAAGTTTATTGCAGACCAAAAAAGGAAGGGTGCATCCAATATTAATACCTATATTTTAGTTAAATATAAGCGTTGGGCTTTGCCAATTACCGCTTTCATCCTAACTATCATTGCAGTATCCGTTTCGTCAGTAAAGCGTAGGGGGGGTATGGGAGCAAATTTGGCATTCGGTATTTTGGTTGCCTTTATTTACATATTTTTTGACAAAGTCTTTGGAACCCTTGCTCAGCAATCCGGATTTTCTCCCCTTCTTGCTGTCTTATTACCCAACATAGCCTTTGGTGCTTTGGCTTATTATTTGTTGCAGCATGCAAAACGATAAGCTGAAAAACTACCTACACCTTCATTTTATTGTTTTCATCTGGGGGTTTACTGCTGTTCTTGGGAAGCTCATATCTATAGATGCACTACCATTGGTTTGGTATAGAATGGTTATGGCAGCAATCTTAATTTTTTTGTTTATTAAGGCAATGAAATTCAGTTTGAAAGTTACGAAAATTAATTTTTTAACTATGATGCTTGCCGGTGTGGTTATTGCATTGCATTGGTATACTTTTTTTCAGGCTATTAAGGTAAGTACAGTTTCCATAGCCTTGGCTACCATGTCAACTGGCGCACTGTTTGCAGCCGTTTTGGAACCAATTCTTTATAAGAGGAAATTAATTTGGTATGAAATTCTCTTTGGATTTATAGTAATGGCCGGATTGTATCTGATTTTTAAAGTTGAGACGGCTTATGCCTATGGTATGCTACTGGCTTTACTTTCTGCTTTTTTGGCCGCTGTATTCTCTTTGATTAATGGTAAATTAATCCATAAAGAACGTCCTTCGCTAATATCGTTTTACGAAATGTCCGGAGGTTTGGTTTTCTTGTCTATAATCTTATTAGCACAAGGTAGTTTTAACACTGATTTTTTTAAACTTACTATAAGTGACTGGATTTTTGTCTTTATTCTGGCTTCGGTTTGCACTGCCTATGCCTTTATTGCAGCGGTTCGTGTTATGCGTTTTATTACCCCTTATACGGTAATGCTAACTACGAATTTGGAGCCGGTATATGGGATTCTTTTAGCCTTTTTATTTCTTGGTGATGCCGAGAAAATGAATCCATTATTCTATTTGGGCGCCGGTATCATCTTAATTACTGTAATTGCCAATGGTATTATTAAAAATTGGTCTCGAATAAAAAAACCTGCAATCGATTAAAGGTAGCTCTCCACTAAAGTTTTATATTTGCTTTCGCTAATAAAAGCTAAACCGAATTACATAATGGAATATTTGGATTTTGAACTTCCGATAAAGGAACTTGAAGAACAATTGGATAAGTGCGCCATTATTGGTCAGGAAAGCGATGTTGATGTCACTGAAACCTGCAGGCAGATTGAAAAAAAATTGCTGGACACCAGAAAGGAAATTTACAAAAATCTTACAGCATGGCAACGTGTGCAGCTTTCAAGACATCCTAACAGACCTTACACTTTAGATTATTTTAAAGCCATTTTTGGGGAAACCTTTCTAGAACTTCATGGGGATAGAAATGTTAAAGATGATAAAGCCATGATTGGGGGTTTAGGTAAGATTGGAGATCAGACTTATATGTTTATTGGGCAGCAGAAAGGATACAATACAAAAACAAGGCAGTATCGTAATTTTGGTATGGCAAATCCTGAAGGCTATAGAAAGGCGCTACGTTTGATGAAGTCGGCTGAAAAATTTGGAATTCCTGTAGTAACACTTATCGATACCCCGGGTGCTTTTCCGGGTATTGAGGCAGAGGAAAGAGGACAAGGGGAAGCTATTGCTCGTAATATTCTAGAAATGACTCGTCTTAAAGTGCCAATTATTGTAATAATTATTGGTGAAGGTGCTTCTGGTGGAGCTCTTGGAATTGGGGTAGGAGACAGGGTACTTATGTTAGAAAATACGTGGTACTCTGTTATTTCGCCGGAATCATGCTCGTCTATACTTTGGAGAAGTTGGGAGTATAAAGAGCAAGCTGCGGAAGCATTGAAACTTACGGCAACCGATATGAAGAAACTAAAACTTATTGATGAAATAGTTCGTGAACCTATAGGAGGTGCTCATACCAATCGGGAAAAAGCTTTTGAAATTGTAAAAAACAAAATTACCTCCCATTATGAGGAGTTAAAAAAGTTATCACCAAAGGAGTTGGTAAAATCCCGTATGGAGAAATATGCAGCTATGGGAGTATTCAATGGCTAACTAATGGTTTTTGAGAAGACTTAAAAAATCCAAGGGGAAATTCTCTTGGATTTTTTTAGTTATAAACAGAAATTTGTAACTTATGAACATAGTAATTGTTTACCATTTGTTGATATAGTACCTTCCCAAAGTAAAGTTACCTTAAGGTTAATTGTATACTTTAGCAGTTATGGAAAAACCGAGTCCCGTCATAGGTCATAAGATAGATAAAGCTACCATTATTAATTTGGAGAGAGGAAAAATTCCGCCTCAAGCTATTGATTTAGAGGAAGTTGTGCTTGGGGCAATGATGATTGATAAAAAGGGAGTAGATGAAGTTATTGATATCCTTGCTCCGGAGGCTTTTTACAAAGATGCACATAGATATATTTTTGAGGCTATCTTTAAATTGTTTGAAAGTTCTGAACCGGTAGATTTATTAACCGTTTCCAGTCAGTTAAAAAAAGATGGACGTTTGGAGGCCTGTGGAGGTGATTTTTACCTCATAAAGTTAACACAGAAGGTGGCATCATCTGCTCACATAGAATTCCATGCCCGCATAATTCTTCAGAAATTTATACAACGGAGTTTAATTAAGATTTCCAACGAAATAATAGAAGATGCTTATGAAGATGCCACGGATGTGTTCGATTTGTTAGACACGGCAGAGGCAAAATTATATGAGGTAACGCAGGGAAATTTAAAACGGTCGGCAGAAACAGCCCAGAGTCTGGTAATTCAGGCAAAAAAGCGGATTGAGGAAATTGCAAATAAAGAAGGACTTAGTGGAGTGCCTTCCGGCTTTACACGATTAGACAAATTGACATCCGGTTGGCAGCC
>CAYTDS010000105.1:0-5769 GCA_964436555.1 uncultured Flavobacteriaceae bacterium
ATGAAAGGAAAGATACTTGTTTTTAAAGGAATGCTGATTTTTGGATGCCTTTATTTTTTTGGATGCAAACAGAATGCCTCTAAAGAGGAGGCTATTCCGGAAACTGATGAAAAGGTGGTTGTACCGGATTCAGTCCTGACATCGCCCGAGAAAAATAAATTAACACTAAAATCTTTTGATGGTGAAAAGGACACGTCTTTTATCCGTTTGGCAGATTATAGTAGTGATTTTGCCTATGATATGCGTTACGCAACCGACAATAATTTTCTTAAAGAAAAAGTCTATGCCTGTGCGGAATGCTACACCCGTGTGAAGACTGCCAAAGCATTGATAGAGGCAAATCAAGAATTGATAGAAAAAGGATTCCGAATAAAGTTTTTTGACTGTTACAGACCGCGTTCGGTACAATATAAAATGTGGGCACTGGTACCCAATCCACAGTATGTAGCAGATCCTAAAAAGGGCTCTATTCACAATAGGGGTGGGGCAGTGGATATTACATTAGAGACTCTGGATGGTACCGAATTGGATATGGGAACCGACTTTGATTTCTTTGGAAGGCGGGCTTATCATGATAACTACGAGCTGCCACAAGAGGTTTTGGACAATAGAAAATTACTAAAAGAGACCATGGAAAACCATGGCTTCTGGTCCGTTCGCTCAGAATGGTGGCACTATAACCTTTCGGCTGCCAGCAGTGATAAAGTGGCTAATTTTAATTGGCCGTGTCCAAATTAGGGCTTACTTTGTTTAGAACATTGGAGAACCATGTATTGTTCATTCATATTCTTGACAAAAAATAAATACTGATCTCCACCATCATTAATTTTAAACTTTTTACGGATATTGGCTACACTTTCAGGAAAGTTTCTGGTGCTGATGTTAGCCTTGCTGTTCCTTAATGCGTGAAGGTTTTTTTTGGTGTAGCCAAAAATAGTATCAATCTTAAAAATACGGCCGGGAAACGCAATTGCTTCGTTTGAGGTATACAAATGCGTATGATTATGCAATTTGCTCAATTGAAAGCGATTACCAAGCGTTTTAAAAGCACCTGACTTTAAAATTGCGGCATTGGGCTCATATAAAAAAGTTAGCGGCAGTGCCAGCTCAGCAAGAGCGTTCTTTTCTTCTGATAGTTCAAAATCGAAAACAGAGATGCCTGTACTTGCGTAATCAATAGTTTTTACAGCAATGGAACCCACATAACTCTTTTCTAAAATCCATAGTAATTCTTTAACTTCATTTCGGACCGAAATCACATGTATTTCTTTTACATTTTTTAATTCTTTACAGCCAATGGAAATATCCAAAAGTGGTGCAGTTTTTATCAGAATTCGGTCCGTTTTGGTAAAGAGCAATTCTAAATTTTCAGGTACATTTGGAAGGCAATCTTCCAGTAAAAAAACTCTTTTCTTTACTTCATTTCTTCGGGAGGGGTCAATAAAAATCCAATCGAATTGTTCCTTACTTTCTATTAAAAATTCGAATCCGTTTTTGGGAATTGCAATGATGTTTTTGGCTCCTAGAACTGTAAAATTATAAGCGGCTATTTCGGAGAGATTTTGATCTATTTCACAATGGAAAACTCGGGCTATTTTTTTTGAAAAAAAGTAGCTGTCTACTCCTAAACCCCCGGTTAAATCAACCATGCTTTTTCCGCTTATTAAACTAGCTTTATAGGCTGCGGTAATTTCGGAAGAGGTTTGCTCTATATGGAGCTTATTGGGATAATAAATAGTTGGTGTATGGTAGTAGTTGGGAAGTTTTTCTTTACACTTTTTTTTGGCTTCTATCTGTTCTGCTACTTCCTGAACCGAAACAGTGTTAAACGGTAGCTTTTTGAGTAGAACTGACATGATGTCAGTATTCATATTTTCATTTATAAATTTCTGTATGCCAGTATTTAATATAGTCTTATTCAAACTAAAGCTATAAATTTTTTGTAAGGGACTTTACCATTTTATTTTCGGATAAAAACTCCTTTAAAATCACCTTTATTACGGTATATCCGGGTACCGCTACAATCATTCCTGTCACTCCAAAGAGCAATCCCGCAATAATTATTATTAAGAAAATTTCAAGCGGGTGCGACTTCACACTATTCGAAAAAATGAAAGGTTGTGAAAAGAAATTATCTACCAATTGTCCTATCATTAAACCAATAAGGACATAACCTGTTTTGGGTAAAATAACACTGCTGAAATCGGCACCTAAATTACTAGTCATAGTGAGAGCAATCATGATAATTCCTCCGATGATTGGTCCTACATAAGGGATGATGTTAAAAAGGGCGCAAAGAAAGGCAATTACTATGGCATTTTCAATGCCTATTAATAGTAGTACAATGGTATAAATTACGAACAGAATAAAAATTTGCAATAACAATCCAACAAAATATCGAGAGAGTAAATTGTTGATTTTTTCTATCGAATTTACCAGTTGATTTTCTTTTTCATGAGGCATAAAAAGCAAGAGGCCGTTTTGCAATAATTTTCTATCTTTCAAAAAGAAAAAGGAAATAAATAACACTGAAAAAAGACCTATACCAGCGCTGCTCAATACGTTTAAAAATGAGTTTAAAAAATTGGGAATAAACCCAAGATTTAACCCTTCTAAAATATTTTTTTCAATATTGGATTCTTTTAGCATTTCATTTACCATCACAGGAGAGGAACCCAAATATCCTGTTATCTGAAGGTTAAGGGCATTGAGACTTTTCTGTAAATCATCTAAATTTAGTAAGGACAGATTTTTGCCTTGCTCTGTTAAAAGTGGAACAAAAAGTGCAATTATGCCTGCAATAATTCCTATCATCATAAGAATTGTAATTACCACAGCTAAGGTATTAGGCATTTTTAGTTTCCTTCTTAAAAAGAATACTACTGGTCGGCCAATAAGGGCAATCACTGCTGCAATGGTCAAATAAGCAATGACAGAGCGTATCTGGTAGAGAAAATAGAAAAACAGCCCTACTCCCACCAAAATAGCTACAGCTCTTAAAATACCTTGAGAGATGGTTTTTGCGGTCATACCTTAATTTTTAAAAACATAAGACAAAATATTAGCTCCCATTTGAAGCGCTTTTAAGCGTACTTCTTCCGGATCGTTGTGGACTTCCTTATCTTCCCATCCATTGCCTAAGTCGCTTTCATAGGTAAATAAAAGCACCAACCTCCCCCCATGAAAAATACCAAATGCCTGCGGTCGTTTTCCATCATGCTCATGAATTTTAGGTAAACCTTGGGGAAAAGCATAGGGTGTACTGAAAATGGGGTGGTCTGCACCCAATTCTTCCAACTCCTTATCCGGGAACACTTTTGGTAATTCTTTTCTTAGGTAGGGTTCTAAGCCATAATTATCATCTATATGTAAAAAACCTCCGGCCAATAAATATGTTCTTAAGTTATCTGCTTCCTCTTCGGTAAAAAAGACATTACCGTGACCGGTCATATGAAGAAAGGGATACTGAAAAATTGCTGTATTTTTCGCCTCCACTGTTTGGGGTTTAGGTTTTATTCGGGTTCCTGCGTTTTCATTTGAAAATCGGATCAAATTGGGTAACGAAGTAGGGTTGGCATACCAATCTCCTCCTCCGCTATATTTTAAAATGGCAATTTCTTGCGATTGTGTATAAAAACTTAAACCGAATACAAAGAAAATTATAAAAAGACAGTGCTTCATAAATGACTAAAATGAACAAATCAAATTTAAGCATAATCCTACCGAAAAAAATAGGAATTGTTTATTTGTTCGCTTTATCCGGGTATTGCCTACTTTTATAAGAGCTGCAACGGACTATGAATTTAGCAATGCCACCAGGGTACAGGCTACTAATGCCGCAGTTTCTGTTCTAAGTCTATTTTCCCCAAACGTTATGGGAACATACCCTTTTTTTAATGCGAGTTCAATTTCCGCGGTAGAAAAATCACCTTCCGGTCCAATAAGAATAGTAACTTCTTTTTTAGGGGTTAACCGACTTTTAAGACTGGTTTTGTCACCTTCTTTACAATGGGCAATAAATAATTCGCCTACATGAGAAGATACCATAAAGTCTTTAAAGGAAACTGCAGAATTTATCTTGGGCAGGTAAGTTTGTAAAGATTGTTTCATTGCCGTTTGTACTACCTTTTCCAAACGGTCTTGTTTTATTACTCTACGCTCAGAGTTTTCGCAGAGAATTGGGGTAATTTCATCTATTCCAATTTCTGTAGCTTTCTCCAGAAACCATTCAAGCCGATCCATCATTTTGGTGGGCGCAACAGCAATATGTAATTTATATGGTCTCTCCGGTTTTTTAAGGGCACTAATAATAACAACACCACATTTTTTTGAATCTGCCGCTATGATTCTGGACTCAAACCAATAACCACTTCCATTGGTTATATACAGCATATCCTCTTCCTTTTTTCGGAGCACTTTAACAATGTGTTTACTTTCCTCTTGTGAGAAGGTAAAATGAGACGTGTTAGGGTTTAGTTCCGGATTGTAGAAGAGTTGCATAGATGCTATACTTAATATTTGCTTTTATTTTTTCGGAGACATTTTATTGTAATACGCTTTTTTTTGCTCCGGATTTCTGTTTAAAAAATGACTGAGTAAAAAATGCACACTAATGAATAAAAATGCCACAAAAAGGTATTCATTAAAAAGATGAGTTTTTCCTGATGCATCATAAAACGATTCATAAATTTTAAAGGAAATGAGATAATTTATAAAGATGCTTAACAGGAGACAAAAAAGGTACTGCCAATTTTTAAAACAGCTGTAATAGAGCTTTAACGAAAAGACAATTTTAATTTCTTGAAGAAATAAGGAACCCGCCAAAGGCCATAGGAAGAACAAGGGCAAGGTGAAAAGACGGGACTCCCTGGCAAAAGAAAGCAATAATACTATTACGGTATTCAATACGAAGGTTAATAGGAATGCATTGATTAACTTTTTCTCCAGATTAGTGGGAGCTCCATTTTTTAGGAATGCCCAAAGCAGGTATAAGAAGGTGCCCAGGGATAAGAAAATGGAAACGATAGACTCCACGGCATTTTTCTGATTTTCGAAATTTTCTAAAAAACAGGAAAAGCGATCTCCTACTTCGGTTTCAGCTCCCTTTAATAATTCCTTTTGGGAGAGAAAAATACCTAAAAAGATGATATATAGAAAGACAGGAGTGAATATAAGCAGCCATTTACGAAGGTTTTCTTTTGACCAAAACAGCCGAGATGAATTGATACCTACAGGAAAGAAGAGTGCCATAGCAGGGAGCAGCAGCACACTCGTCTCTCTGGAGATGGTCGCTAAAGTAAAACAGAATATATAGGCAAGCCATCTTTGCTTTAGAAGTGACAAAAGCGCCATTAAAATCAGGCAATATTGCAAAGGTTCATCATAAGTGTAAATAGGAGAGAAAAAGGCAAAAAAGACAGAAAAGCTTAGGAAATACGCTGCCATGGCAAAGATGCTGTTCCAATATGCATTTGTTAATTTAAAAGCCAACCAAAAAAGGAGTACACCACTTAAAAAAAATAGGGTGTAGTTTACCCAAATGTAAGACTCACCAATACTTAAACCGGATAGTTGCGAAGTCATTTCAATTAAAAAAGTGCTAAGCGGTCTTCTGGAAAAGGCAGGTAACTCTTTGTGATAATTAACCATATAGGTTAAATAACCATTTGAAACCCTATGGTTATTATCATTGAACATGCTATCCGAAAACGAAGCCATGTGAATCCCTAAACTGAAAAGAGTGAAAAACAGACTTATCAAATAAGGAAT
>CAYTDS010000105.1:5869-7773 GCA_964436555.1 uncultured Flavobacteriaceae bacterium
AGTTTATCCATTAAAATTCCTATGATAGCGTCTTGAATGGAAGCGCAGATATCATCCCTATGCTCTGTAATAAAATTTGGGTTTGCTTTCAATTCTCGTTGTATAAAATAGAGAATACTTGTTTTTAAACCACTGAAGCTAAAATTTAAACCCTCAACCTGCGGTTTAGGAAAAGGATACGCCTTAGGGTTTCCCAATTTGGCATAGGCATCTACCAAAGGCCCACCCGGGTAGGGCAAGCCTAATATTTTTGCACTTTTATCAAATGCTTCCCCGACCGCATCGTCTAGGGTTTCTCCTAAAATTTCCATATCAAAGTAATCTTTGACCAAAACAATTTGTGTATGGCCTCCACTTATGGTAAGGGCAAGAAAAGGAAAGCTAGGTTTTTTATGGTTCTCTTCATCAATAAAATGAGCTAAAATATGGGCTTGCATATGGTTTACCTCAATCAAGGGAATGTTTAGTCCCATGGCTAAAGACTTGGCAAAAGATGTTCCTACAAGTAATGAACCTAAAAGACCGGGGCCACGTGTAAAAGCTATGGCGGATATCTGTTTTTTATCGATATTTGCTTTGGCTAAGGCTTGGTGCACCACCGGAACAATATTTTGTTGGTGTGCCCTTGAGGCAAGTTCAGGGACAACACCCCCGTATTCCTCATGAATTTTTTGCGTAGCTACAACATTGCTAAGCTTTTTATTGTTGCATAATACTGCTGCCGAAGTATCATCACAAGAAGATTCAATAGCGAGAATATAGATTAGTGCATTTTCCACTCAGGTTTGGAATAATAATTGACTGTACAAAGGTAAAACATAAAGCCCTATCAAAAAACTTAGAAAAATACTGCTTAGGATGGTATTGGGAGTTCTTCTCTTTACCGTTTTGGGAACTTTTGTTTTGTCGCTTCCCATTGTGCAAACCCGCTTTGCTAAATATGCCACAGATGCTATTAACGCAGAGTTTGGCACCAATATCTCTATAGACAAATTAAAAATCTCTTTACTTACCTTAAACACATCACTCAATGGTGTTTACATAGAAGATTACAGAAAAGACACTTTGTTTTATATCAGTGAACTTACTACATCCATTCTCAATGCAAGAAATCTGGTAAGAGGCAGACTGGAGTTCGGAGATATAGATGTTGAAAGATTAAATTTTAAGCTAAAGACCTATTTGGGTGAACGAAACACCAATTTGGAGGTTTTTATTGATAAGTTGGATGATAACAAACCAAGACCACCCGGTACACCCCCATTCTTCTTTTCTTCCTCAGAAATTGATATTGCTCAAAGTAAGTTTCAGCTTATTGATGAGAATCTTGAGAAATCCAAGGTATTAGATTTTAAAAATCTACATATTGCAGCGGAAGAATTTAAAATACTTGGACCTCAAGTGAGTATGTGTATAAATGAAATGTCATTTTTAACTCCACAGGGTATTACAGTAGATAAGATGACGACCGATTTTTTGTATAATAAATCTCAAATGAGGTTTGATAATTTAGTGCTGGAAACTGCCGAGTCACACCTTAACGGGTATTTACTATTTAATTACAACCGAGCAGACTTTGCAGATTTTCTAAACAAAGTTAACATAGACGCCGAGTTTGTGGATTCTGAAATTGCTCTAGACGAAGCAAATCTATTTTATGATTTATTCGGGGAGGGTAAAACAGTTTTATTTTCTTCCGGTATTAATGGCGTTTTGAACGATTTGACTGCCACCAATCTTTTCTTACAATCTGATGAAACCGGAATTAGGGGTGATTTTAATTTTAAAACACTTTTTAATAAAGAAGAACCTTTTATACTCAATGCTGATATAAGGAATATTACCTCGAGTTATTATCAAATAAGGGCTTTACTTCCCAATATTTTAGGCAAGTCGCTTCCAAG
>CAYTDS010000106.1:0-2323 GCA_964436555.1 uncultured Flavobacteriaceae bacterium
ACCTTAACTTTCAAAGCCTGTTCGCCACCTGTATGTTTTTCATTTAAAGGGGTAACTTCTATAGTAAGCCTTTTTCCATCAATCCAAATTGGTCTTTCTGCCAATTCTTCTCCACTTCCTGTTGTTAATTTTAGCGTGAGTACTCCTCGTGGAAAATCCTTTTTTGAGATTTTTACATCCAGTAGATCATTGTTATTAAACCTCAAATCTCGTTCAAAATAGTTTATGCCTTCTATTTCTCCAATAAGCTTAACAGCCTTTTCAATTCCCCGTCCTGAAGCTATAGCCCTAATCTTTACCGTATCTGCATCTAAATTATTGGCATGAAGTAAAAGACCTTGATTCTCTGCGGATGGTAATGAATATACCTCCCCGTTGTTAAGTTTTAGTTGATAGCTCTGATTTTTGACTGGAGTAAAAAGAACATTCCCCAAAGCGGGTCCTACTTTGGACACCTGGGCTACCGTATTATCTTTAGAATCTAAAATACTACCTACATAATCGCTATGATCGTTTTCTATATTCGGAATTTTAATGACTATTCTATTCTCAAATCCGCTGAGAAATACACCACCTTCAGGAAAGAAACTCACATCCAAATCTTCTTTATTTTCATCCTTTTTGTCTACAGGATTACCTAGATGTATTACTTTTTCAGTGTAAAATGTTTGCCCATAATTCTGCATCCATTGGGTGTAGGCCCTAAGATAATAAGTGCCTTCCTCTACTTTTTTGGGCAGGCTCATAACACCACTTGCTGCTCCTTGATCTATCTCGTGAAACTGTTTTTTTAGAACCGTACCCTCTTGGTTCACCAATTCAACATGCAACACCTTGCTAAGGCTAAATCTATTTTTAGTTGGTCCTGTTAGCACATATCCTTTAAAAAATATATTGCCATTATCGGCTTGACTGTGACCCAGTTGTAAAACAACATCTTCTTTCCAAATAATTAATGAATCCAAAACAGATTGTTGTATTATCGGAAAGGAAAAAAACTGTTCATAATCAGATTGATAGGGTTTAGCACTTTGAGCCAAAGTAAAATGGGCACTCACCACAAAAAGTAAAAGTAAATCGTAACGCAAAGATGAAGGTTTTATCATGTCCATAGTCTTTAAAATGTTCAATGCCATTAATTTACAACAAAATTGTGAGTAACTTCTTTCTTGTAAAAAATTTTTACTACCAGAGAGGGCCTTGATAGAATGAAGAAATCCTTTTACTACTCGGGGTATTCCACCCTCAAATGGTAAATGTTTGTTAGCTTCTGTTTTAAGATTTTCTTTATACTTTCTATATCCTTGAAAGTAATATCTGCATTCATAAATTGTCCCGACTTCATTTGACTGTCAATTATTTTATCTACAAATTCATCTATAATTAAAAATGTAGGGTTCTTTAAACTTTTTGAAGCCGCTTCAACAGAATCTGCCATCATTAAGACGGCTGTTTCCTTAGAAAAAGGTATGGGTCCTGGATACTTAAAATCTGCTTCTATGCTGTCCTCATCTACTTCCATTTCTTTTTTATAAAAGTAATAAACCAATGAAGTACCATGATGGGTTCTTATAAAGTCTATTATTCTATCCGGAAGCTTGTTTTTCCTTGCTATTTCAATTCCGTCTAAGACATGATTTATAATGATTTTGGCACTATCTTTGGGCAAAAGATCGTCATGTGGATTAACACTGGTAATTTGGTTTTCTGTAAAATAAGAGGGATTGTTCATTTTTCCAATATCATGGTATAATGCACCCACGCGAACAAGCATGGAATTGGCTCCAATTTCATTGGCTGCTGCTTCTGCGAGATTGGCCACTTGTAACGAGTGATGAAACGTTCCCGGAGCTTTATTAGATAGTTCTTTTAGCAGTTTTGAGTTGGTATCTGATAGTTCTAAAAGAGAGACATCAGACACTAATCCAAACACCTTTTCATAAATATAAATTAGTGGTTGGGCAAATAGGGTTATCATCCCATTTAAAAGAAAAAAACCAAACATCCACCAAGATATGCTTGCCAAATTACCTTCATGAATAATATGAAAAGCAAGATAACCAACAATATAAATTGAAGTAATCTGAGCTACAGAAATAAAAAGGTTGGCTCTTTTGTATAGCTCCGAAACTGATAAAATAGTTACGATTCCCGCAATAATTTGTAAAAAGATATATTCAAAACTATTGGGAACAACGAAACCCAGAATAAGTACGGTAAGTACGTGAACGTAAAGGCCAAGACGGGCATCAAAAAAGGTTTTTAGAATTAGAGGTAAAATACACAGCGGAACCACATAAACGTAGCTTTCATTATATTTTAC
>CAYTDS010000106.1:2423-7742 GCA_964436555.1 uncultured Flavobacteriaceae bacterium
AACTGCCGTAGATTTAATTCAATGGTTGTATTTATATCCTGTGGAGAAAGTATTGCTTCAAAACTTAACCGTTTGGCTTCCTTATTCTTCACCAAATACATCAGGTTTGTATCACCACCATGCTTAATCTCTGCCTTACCCAGCAATCCATTCTTGTATAATGCATCTAAAATTTGTAATCCTGCACGATTCAAAACCCTTTCCTGATTATTACTGAGTTTACTTAAATCAAAGACAATCGGGAAGTTAGTTTCATAAGCATCGTAAACTTCCCTGACTATAGAATCATCATAATTGTAATATCCTATTTGATTCTTTTTTATTTCATTTTTTTCTTCCTCCAGTTCTAGAGCTGTCTTTTTGATGGAAAAATCAAATGGTGCATAATAGTTCTCATATTGCCAGGGTTTTCCTTTTTGGAATTCATACTTAAACTTACCACCTTTTGGAAAAAAGAACACGATAAGAAGAACAGCAACTATGTAAAGAGAACCTTTATATACATTGGATTGGTTCTTATAGAGCGTATCTAGAAATTGCCTCATATCGAAATTTACTATTACCAAAAATAGAAAAATATACCTTTAAAAAGTGGTTTTGCCCTAATTACCATTTTCATTGCTCAATAATTTAGTAATTTCGCAAAACCTTAGAAAGACTATTATGAAAGAAGTAGTTATTGTTTCCTTTGCCAGAACCCCTATAGGTAGTTTTATGGGAAGCTTATCTTCAATCCCGGCCACAAAATTAGGGGCAATTGCAATCAAAGGTGCTTTAGACAAGATACTTTTAGATCCTAAGTTGATAGATGAAGTTTTTATGGGCCAAGTGGTACAGGCCGGTTCAGGACAGGCTCCGGCCAGACAAGCCGCCATTTATGCAGGAATTCCCAATACTGTCCCATGTACAACCGTAAATAAAGTATGTGCTTCCGGAATGAAAGCCATTATGTTGGCAGCACAATCTATTGCAAATGGGGCAGCTGATATTATTGTTGCCGGTGGTATGGAAAATATGAGTCTTATCCCACATTATGTTCAGCTCCGAAACGGTACAAAATTTGGTCCTGCCACTTTGGTTGATGGGATGCAAAAGGATGGTTTAGTAGATGCCTATGATGAAAATGCAATGGGCATTTGTGCAGACGCCTGTGCTGAGAAATATAATTTTAGTCGGGAAGATCAGGATGCCTTTGCTATTCAATCTTATAAACGATCTGCAGCCGCATGGAAGGCTGGGAATTTTAACGGTGAGGTAGTTCCTGTAGAAGTTCCACAGCGAAAAGGAGAACCCCTTATGATTTTTGAGGATGAAGAATTTAAAAATGTGGATTTGAATAAAATACCACTATTGCGTCCTGCTTTTTCTAAAGATGGTACTGTTACGGCTGCCAATGCATCTACTATAAATGATGGTGCTGCTGCGGTGGTGCTTATGAGTTCTAAAAAAGCACATGAGCTTGGATTTCAACCTATTGCTACCATAAAGGGTTATGCAGATGCCGCTCAGGAACCACAGTGGTTTACAACGGCTCCTGCGTTGGCATTGCCTAAAGCACTTGCTATAGCCGGAATCTCTATTGATAAGGTCGACTTTTTTGAGTTTAACGAAGCATTTGCTGTGGTTGGCTTGGCCAATATGAAACTCCTTGGGCTAACGGATAAAAATGTAAATGTAAATGGTGGTGCCGTTTCATTAGGACATCCGTTAGGTTGTTCAGGAGCCCGAATTATTATTACATTGCTAAGTGTTCTGCAACAACAAAAAGCTAAGATCGGTGCCGCTGCAATTTGCAATGGAGGAGGAGGAGCATCAGCAATGATCTTGGAAAGCAATTTATAATTGGGTAAAGAGAACGCATGCAGTATGGTATTGGTCATTTAAGCATTATTCCGGTTAGAACAATTCCCGATCATACAGCAGAAATGTGCACACAATTGCTTTATGGTGATTATTACAAGATTATAGAAAAAAGAAAACTATGGAGTAAGATTAGGATTGGGTTTGACAGTTGTGAAGGTTGGATAACCAATAATCAAATTCTAAGTATAACGGAAGATAATTACAGTGAAATTGAGAACAAAAAGCAACATCACGTTGTCTCCGATCTTGTAGCTCTAATAGAGACAGAAACTAATATTCCTATCCCTCTTGTACTTGGATCTTCTATAGAATGTAGCTCTTTATTACAACATCGTTATCAGGGTTCTTTTACAAATAATACAAAAGAAAAGTCCAACCTAATAGAAAATGCCCTTTTATATTTAAACGCGCCTTTTTTATGGGGTGGAAAGACCCCTTTTGGTTTAGATTGTTCCGGTTTTACTCAAATGGTTTACAGGATTAGTGGTTATAAATTACTGAGGTATGCTCATCAACAAGCGACACAGGGCGAAGTTCTCAGCTTCATAGAAGAGAGTGAGGCGGGTGATTTAGCCTTTTTTGATACTGCTGAAGGAAAAATAGATCATGTGGGAATACTCATGGAAAATAATTTTATTATACATGTCCATGAGAAAGTGCGTATTGATCGTATTGACCATACCGGTATTTTCAATTCGGAGTCCGGGAGGTATACCCATAAGTTGCGGGTAATAAAAAAGATTGTTTAAAAAAGAAGCCGTTTCAAATAAATTGAAACGGCTTCTTTTTATGGCAAGAGATATATTTCTATTCTCCCAACAACTTCTTTACACGTAAGAAATTATCATTGTCGCCCAAAGCTCCGTAGATATTTTTAAGTTGTGTAAGGATACTTTGATTTGTTGGATTTCCTTTTAAAGCGTCCTCTAAGATAACTGCTCCTTCTCTAAACAAATCATCTTTCTTCTGTTTTAGTACATCATATCGTGCAATATCAGCTCTGGAATTTCCAAGGGAATTCATTTCATCCACCAAGCCATTGCCTTCATTAACATAGGTTGTGGAAAGGTTTAATTGTGCGTTAGTATATCCTGGGTCTATTTCCAATGCTTTTCTATAAGCATCCCTTGCCTCTTGAATATTGTCTTGCTCCATATTAATAACACCCACATTGTAATATAGATCGGCATTGTCTGGGGCTACTGATATAGCTTCGGCCATAAGGGATTTGAATTTGTCCTTATCGCCTAATTTAAAAAATAAGTTCGCCTCACTAAGAATTAGATTTACATCTTTAGGATCATTGGCTCTTGCTTCTTTAAAAGCGTCAATGGCCTTATCATCCTGCCCTAGTTGAGTATAGATTAAAGCTATATTTTTAACTATTTCCGCTTTTTTTGATGGAGTCTTTTCGTCTACCGGATCTTTATAAGTTCCTGATTTTATCATCAAGTCCCTTTGAGTCTTGTTCATTTCTTCAACTTCTCCGGTAGCAGCATTGGTAGCTTTGTAAACGGTTCCTCCACCATCATAGTTTAAAGTTTTTAAATCGTTGTAATACTTTAAAGCATCCTCATACAATCCTCCTGTTACTGAACTGCCGGCTGCGTAATATAGGTAAGAAGTATCTTGTGGGCTCAATGTATAGGCCAGATACAATTTGTCGGCGGCAGCTTTGTAATTTTCGTTTGCATTATCGGTAACAGCAGCGTTTACAACATCAGCAGTCATCGCAACCATTCTTTGATCAATTTCTGCCCCGTATTTTGTTTTACTGCCCGCTGCTTCTAAGCTCTTTACTTTGTTAAAGGATTCAATTGCGCCGTCAAAAGCAGTTCCGTCGCCATTTTTTGCCAATTCGGCATGAGCAGTACCCCTCAAATAATGATATTGGGCTTGTGTTTTCGCATCTGCGCTCTGGATACTGGAAGATGCACCTTCCAACGCTGTTTTAGCTGCGAGGGCATCCCCGGCTTTCAATGCCTTTTCTGCACTTTTAATTTCGTCCTTTTGGGCAAATCCAACTACAGTGCAGGACATGGCTGTAAGTATTAAAATCTTTGTTTTCATTTTCAATTTAATTTAGTGTTTAATTTATTCTTCTATAATTTCAGAACTGTCTTTATCAAGAGCCGTGCCATCTTCTTCATCTACTTCTATATCTAATAACTCTGCAACCTCTACAGCATCTTCATCTTTCATTACTTTAGCGACCGCTGCAATAGAGTCGTTTTCTCTAATATTGATGAGTCGAACACCCTGAGTAGCCCTTCCCATTATCCTAAGATCATCAACACTCATACGAATTGCGATACCTGATTTATTTATAATCATAAGGTCATCCGAATCCGTAACATTTAAAATGGCGACAAGACCACCTGTTTTTTCAGTAATTGAAATTGTCTTAACACCTTTACCACCGCGGTTGGTAATTCTGTAATCTTCAATGCTGGAACGCTTTCCATATCCGTTTTCGGATACCACCAAAATCTCCTCCTCAAAATTATGCACAGAAACCATACCTATTACTTCATCATTGTCATCTGCCAGAGTAATACCTCTTACTCCTGAAGCATTTCTGCCCATAGGTCTTGTTTTGCTTTCCTCAAAGCGAATCGCTTTTCCGGATTTAAGACCCAAGAATATCTGGCTGGTTCCCGTCGTAAGTTTTGCTTCCAATAACTCATCATCTTCCCGAACTCCTATAGCATTTATGCCATTTTGGCGTGGTCTTGAATATTGCTCTAAAGAGGTTTTTTTAACAATGCCTTTCTTGGTAGCCATGATTACATAATGATTGTTTACATAATCCTCATCCTTTAGGTCTTGAGTGCAAATAAATGCTTTCACATTGTCATCTTGCTCTATATTAATTAAATTTTGAATTGCTCTACCTTTAGATGTTCTGCTTCCTTCCGGAATTTCATAAACACGCATCCAAAAACACTTTCCTTTTAGGGTAAAAAAGAGCATGTATTGGTGATTGGTTCCAATAAACAAATGTTCTAAAAAATCTTCGTTTCTGGTAGAGGAAGCTTTTTGACCAACCCCTCCCCTATTTTGAGTTTTGTATTCTGAAAGCGGAGTCCTCTTAATATACCCTGCTCTAGAAATGGTAATTACCACCTGCTCATCAGGAATCATATCTTCAATACTCAAGTCACCTCCCGCAAAATTAATTTCTGAGCGCCTTTTATCACCATACTTTTCTTTGACTTCCAGAAGCTCTTCCTTGATAATCTGCATTCTTCGCTCCTTCTTATCTAAAATATCTTTTAAGTCCGCAATTGTCTTGATAATTTCATCGTACTCCGATCTTAATTTGTCCTGCTCAAGACCAGTAAGTTGTCTTAAGCGCATTTCAACAATTGCCTTGGACTGAATTTCAGAAAGTTTAAACCGTTCAATTAAATTGTCCCTCGCCGAATCTGCATTTGAAGAAGCCCTGATAATAGC
>CAYTDS010000107.1:0-7612 GCA_964436555.1 uncultured Flavobacteriaceae bacterium
AATGCTTTTCCGCTGTGCGGGATATGAGACGGTATAATTACAATATCCCCGTTATTGTAGATTTTTGTTTCTCCGTTTAGAGTAAACTCAAATACTCCATCTACTACATGCATAATTTGTTCATGTTTGTGTAAATGCTCGGGAACCTTGGCTCCTTTTTCTACCTCCCAAAAAGCTATCGACATTTGAGTGGCATGCACCATTTTGCCATGATAACCGGGCATTATTTCTTTGGAAGGAATAGTAGACAGGTTTAGACTCATATCCTTTAATGATTAGTGTGTGACGAATATAAAAAGAATAGTTCGCAATGGAAGCAGTTTGTAATGCATTTTGCAATGGCTATCTTTAACACCAAAATTTTAATTCATGAAGATTCATTTTATTGCTATTGGCGGGAGTGCTATGCACAATCTTGCCTTAGCACTTCATCATAAAGGATATAATATTACCGGGAGCGATGATGTCATTTTTGAGCCCTCTAAAACCCGGCTGGAAGAGAAAGGAATGTTACCGCAAACCTTTGGTTGGTTTCCTGAAAAGGTTCATTCTGATTTGGATGCTATTATTTTAGGGATGCATGCCAAAGCAGACAACCCAGAATTATTAAGAGCTCAGGAATTGGGACTTAAAATCTATTCTTATCCGGAATTTTTGTACGAGCAATCCAAAAATAAAACCAGGGTGGTTATTGGCGGTAGTCATGGAAAAACCACGATAACTTCTATGATATTACATGTATTAAACTTTCATGGCAAGCCTGTGGATTATATGGTTGGGGCTCAATTAGAAGGCTTTGATCGTATGGTACACCTTACCGAAGAAAATGATTTTATTGTTTTAGAAGGTGATGAATATCTGTCATCGCCCATTGATAGAAGACCTAAATTCCATATTTATCAACCTAATATTGCTTTGCTTAGTGGTATTGCATGGGACCACATTAATGTATTTCCGACGTTTGAAAATTATGTAGAGCAATTCCAAATCTTTGTGGATAGCATTGTAAAAGGTGGAAGTATTACCTATAATGAAGAAGATCCTGAAGTAGTAAAGGTTGTAGAAACCTCAGAAAACACCATACGAAAATTACCCTATCATACACCCGAATATACCGTAGAAAACGGGCAAACTCTTTTGGAAACGTCGGAGGGTCAAATGCCAATAGCTGTTTTTGGCAAACACAACCTTAGTAATTTGGCCGGAGCCAAATGGATATGTCAACATATAGGAGTTGATGAAGATGATTTTTATGAGGCGATATCTTCTTTTAAAGGGGCATCAAAGCGATTAGAAAAAATTGCAGAAAGTCCGCTTAGTGTGGCCTATAAAGATTTTGCTCATTCCCCAAGTAAGGTAACTGCCACTACACAAGCTGTAAAAGAGCAATACCCAAATCGGAAATTAGTAGCCTTTTTGGAGTTACACACCTACAGTAGTTTTAATCCTGAATTTTTAAAGGAATACCGAGGAGCTCTGGATGCTGCCGATGAGGCCGTTGTATTTTACTTGCCGGAATCGGTGCAAATTAAAAAATTGGAAGCGGTAACCGCAGATCAAATCAGAATAGCTTTTCAACGAGATGACCTTCAGATTTTTACAGATGCTGAAGCTTTTCGGAATTTTGTTCTTAATCAGGATTATAAGGATACGGCGCTGCTGTTTATGAGTTCCGGAAATTATGGCGGATTGAATTTGAAGGATATTACGGAGTTGATAGAAAAATTATAGCTTTTAAATCATCCTGTTAAACCCCAAACTGTCTTAAGTGATGGTCTAAATGCTTGTATTGCATTTGTCCCCATTGTTCATGGGTGTATTCGCCAAAAACAGGATGTGGATTCCAGGTTTTTCTTTCTTTTAAGAGATGCATCTGATGTATTAATTGTACCAGCGGTCCAATTTCCTCATTGTAATATTTTGTTTCCTTTGCTTTTAATTTAGGGGGTGTCGGTAAATTTTTACGCCATGGTTTATCGTTATACATTGCCTTTTTAAAAAAGATTTTAGCAAGTAAACTTCCCCTTTTCTTTGGCTTTTTATTTTCTATGGCAATTTTTAAAGGAAGCTGACAATGCCAAAGCATCTGTCCAACTGTCATTTTGCCCCATTTTTTGGCTGAATTTTCATTCAATAAATCTACTCGGGACAAAATTTCACGGTAAGTTCCCTCATCAAAAATAGACTTCATTTTATGTTATATTTTAACCATGAATTTACAATAAAATATTTAGTTTACTATCTTTAGCGCATGCAGGAAAAATCAACACCATTTTCCATAAAACACTGGTCAGACGATGATAAGCCACGTGAAAAATTGGTGCAAAAGGGGAAGTCCGTTCTCTCTGATGCTGAGTTAATTGCTATTTTGATAGGTTCTGGAAGTAGAAATGAAAGCGCCGTAGAACTTTCCAAGAGAATTCTGGCCTCAGCAAATAATAGTTTAAACGAATTGGGTAAGCTGTCCCTTAAGCAATTAATGCAATTTAAAGGCATTGGAGAGGCAAAAGCGGTAAGTATTGCCGCAGCTTTAGAAATTGGTAGAAGAAGAAGAGGAGAAGAGGCGCAAAAAGTTACTAAGATTTCCAGTAGCCAAAGTGTTTTTGAATTGTTACAACCTACCATGGGTGAATTGGCCCACGAAGAATTCTGGATTGTTTATCTAAACAATGCCAATAGTGTAATGCATACCGCTCAATTGAGTAAAGGCGGAATTACCGGTACTTTGGTGGATGTGCGATTAGTTATGAAACAAGCTCTGGAACTGGGTTCTGTGGCTTTAATACTGGCGCATAACCATCCTTCCGGCACACTGAAACCTAGTGAGGCTGACAAGCAAATTACTCGAAAATTGAAATTAGCCGCAGAAGCTTTGGATCTGAAAGTTTTAGATCATTTAATTATTACCCAAAAAAGCTATTTCAGTTTTGCAGATGAAAACATATTATAAAAACATTAAAGTATTTTTGAATATATAGCCCAATGTTATTGATCTATACCCATAAAATCACTCCGAGATTTACCTATATCACAAAGCACATCTTCACACGTGTTTTGGGAATTGAAATATTATGTACCACCAAAGTAGAAGATTTTATCAAACATTTGGGGCCAAAGATTACTTATACCAAACAACCTTTACAGAATGAGTTTTTTATACGTTCTAATGATTTGTTATATGGTCAGGGGATTAATGATTTTCAAGTTAAAATAGGTGATTGGGAGGGGGTTCCTTGTTTTTTTAGTACCGGAGAGCGTAGTAATTTACCTTATGACATCTTTTCTGCCAGTTTTTATTTGTTAAGCAGGTATGAGGAGTATTTACCTCATGTAAAGGATATTCACGGAAGATTTCCTCCTTCTGAAAGCGTCGCCTTCAAAAACGGGTTTCTACAGCGACCGGTAATTGATATTTGGGCTATGAAATTGCTTGAAAAACTTAAAGAGCGTTTCCCGGCAATAAAATATAAAAAGAAGGTGTACCAATATATCTCCGTAGTAGATGTTACTGCCTCACACTGTTATGCACATAGGGGATTTGTAAGGAGTGCGGCCGGTCTTTTATTAGATTTGGCAACTATGAAATTTAAAAGAGCCGGACAGCGAGTTTTAGTTTGGACAGGGAAAAAACAAGATCCGTATGATAATTTTACAAAGCTGATTCAAACCCAGAAAAAATATAACGTTAGGGGTATGTTTTTCTTTCAATTTGCCAACTATTCTACTTATGACAAAAATATTTCACCCAATAATAACAGATTTAAGGATTTAATAAAATCAGTAGCAGACCATAGTGTGGTGTCCTTAGCGGCTTCCTATAGCTCTTTTTATGATGCTCAACTTTTAAAAGAAGAAAAGAAGAGACTTTCTTCAGTAATACACAGACCTATTAACTACTCCAGGTTACGCTACAATCGTGTAGATGTCCCGGGAACATACCGCGATTTGGCTGAAGCAGAGTTTACTGATGACTATACAATGGGATATACCCATGAAATTGGCTTTAGGGCCAGTACCAGTTATCCTTTTTATTTTTATGATATCACTATGGAAGTACAACAACCTATTAGGATACACCCTTTTGCTATCCATGACTATGCGCTCCTAAAAATGCAAAGTATGGATGAAATTCTTTCTGCGGTGGTAAAAATCTATAATGAAGTAAAAGAAGTCCATGGTGATTTTATAACCATTTTTTCTAATGAATTGTTAGGGGAACAAACCACCCCAGATTGGAAAGAGTTGTACAGCGAAGTTTTACAAAGGTGCCATGTATAAAAATGTGGTTACAGATGTTTTTTTTGACTTGGACCATACGTTGTGGGATTTTGAAAAAAACTCTGCCCTTACTTTTCAAAAAATACTAAATGAAACCCAAGTTAAAGTAGATCTTGATTACTTTTTAAAAGTTTATAAACCTATTAACTTAGAATTTTGGAAACTCTATCGCGAAGAAAAAATTTCTCAAGAAGAGCTCCGATACCAGAGATTGAAGCAGACCTTTGATACTATTAATTATCGGCTTTCGCCTGAACAAATAAATAATCTTTCTACCCTTTATATTAAGAATTTGTCATCTTTCAACCACTTGCTCCCAAATGCACTAGACATTTTAAACTATTTACAACCCAATTATAAACTCCATATCATCACCAATGGATTTCAGGAAATTCAGGATAAAAAATTAAGGAATTCTAATATTTATTCCTTTTTTGATTGCATCATTAATTCGGAAATGGCAGGAGTAAAAAAGCCCAGTCCGGCAATTTTTCAACTTGCACTAAAGAAGAGCAACGTAAGCGCGGAAAAAGCCCTGATGATAGGTGATAGTCTCGAGGCGGACGTTCTTGGAGCAAAGGCAGTTGGTTTCCATACGGTACACTTTAATGCACATAATGACCCAGAGCATGACATCTGTAAAATTATAAAGGATCTTAGGGAAATAAAATTCATTTTATAGAGTTATTTATCAAGAAACATCTTCCTTTTTCATTGGGTAGGAAAAGTTTTTCAAAAATGAAAAGTATATCGGGATTCATCTGCCTGGTCATTGCCGTTCTTCTGTGCTCTTGCATGGATCGCCAAGATTTTAATCAATATGATGATATTAGTCTAAGACCTATTTACGAGGCTAGTATATTATACGTGGAAGCCCCTGAAAGACTAATTAATGAGGTAACAACTACAAATTTTTTTTCTCAGGATTTTAATTTCGATGCTTTCTCTGAACCTTTTTTTGCAGAAAGAGTCTTGGATGGCATAATTATTTATGAGTTAGAGAATACCACTAGTAAAGCCTTGGATGTTATTGTTGAATTTTTAGACGAGGGTGGTAACATATTGGATACAGAAGCTTTTCAATTAGCACCGGCTCCAACGGCTAGGTTACGTCGTGAAATAGCTTACGGAGAAGCCGGCAGAAATTTGGAAATTATCACGAATACTTCAACCATAAGAGTAAGCGCAACCAACCTTGGGGATACTACCACAACGTCCAATCTACCGGATCCAATGGTCACCTTAAAGTCGAGCGGTAAATTTCGGGTTAGGTTAAAATGACGGTCGTGAAACCTTTTTTACTCCTTGCTTCACTTTGTGTTTGCCTACAAGCTACCGCACAAAACAAACAACTTCTGTACGATTTTAATGAAATACCACAATCTTTACTTATTAATCCGGGCGGAAAGGTAGATTATCTATGGTATGGGGGAGTACCTCTGCTATCGGGAATTTCCATTCAGGGAGGGTCAAGCGGTTTATCCGTAAATGATATTTTTGCCGATGATGGGCTAGATATTAATGATAAGATTCGAGATCGTGCCATAGGGGGAATGCGCATAAGGGATGAGCTAAGCGGCACTTATCAATTAGATTTACTTAATGGTGGTTTTAGGGGAAAAAATCGGAATGTTTTTTACTCGTTTGGAATTTATCATGAAGGTGATGCAATTGGTTATTGGTTTAGAGATTATGCTATTTTGGCTGTGGACGGCAATGCAGATCGGCTCAATGAACGCTTCGATTTAAGTCACTTAAAAACAAGGGGCGAAATGCTTAATGTATTTCATTTTGGAGTAAATAAGCGAATGGGTAAGTCTTTGGTATTGGGAGGTAGGGCTAAAGTTTACTCTAGCATCTTTGATTTCAATTCTACCAGAAATAAGGGCTATTTTGTTACCACAGAAGGGCAAAACAATCTTTTGGCTAGTACTTTAAACGCAGATATGCGCTTGCGAACTTCCGGTATTGACGCTTTGCTGAACGCTTCGGATAATGAAGGAGTAAGCAACACACTTCTAAAAAGAGGCTTTTTTGGAGGAAGTTTAGGTCTAGGATTGGATGTTGGATTTACATATCATTTTAGTGAACAACTATTGGTCACAGGTAGTTTACTGGATTTGGGATTCGTCTATCACAACAATGATGTTACAAATTTTACATTGAATGGGAATGCAACAGTGGAAGGAATTGAGATTATTCTCCCTGGTGCTTTAGTGGATCCGGATAGAGATTTTTGGCAAGAACTAGTGGATAATGTTGAAACTTTGGTTCCTTTTGAAGAAAACAAGAATAATTATATTGCTTTTAGGCCAACCAAACTATACAGCTCCGTTCGGTATGATTTTGGTGAACAGATACGAACCAAAGAAGATTGTGAATGTGATCAAATTACGTCTAACAGCAAAGGTATAAAATATGCCAATAGCCTTGGGGGACAGGTTTATGCAATAAATAGGCCTAGAGGACCCCAAAGCGCGCTTACGGCCTTTTACATGAGAAGATTGGGGAATACTTTGGGTTTGAAAACTACGTATACAGTAGACAAGTTTTCAAAAACCAACATAGGTTTAGGTTTAAGCCTACAGTTGGGTAAGGTAAATTTTTATGCTATGGCAGATAACCTTTTAGCTTATAGAAACTTGGCAGATACGCGCTATGCGTCTTTTCAATTCGGATTTAATATTATATCTTGGGGCAAGAATTAAATTAATAAGCTTGTAACTTTTTTGGCATGCTTTTTTCTACTTAATTCCAATAAATAAAAAATAAAATTCCGTGAGGCACTTGCTCTTAACACTATTTTTAATAACAACTTTTGTAGTTAAGGCTCAAAATGAGCTCAATGCATATAAGTATATTATTGTTCCCAAGAAATTTGAGGCATTTAAAAATTCCAATGAATACTTAACCAGTACATTAATAAAACATTTGTTTACAGAAAAAGGGTTTGAAACAGTTTATGCCGATGAGCTGCCGGAAGAATTAAAACAAAATAGGTGTTCAGGGCTGGAGGTTAATCTTTTAGATAATTCTGCTATGTTTTCTACAAAGACGGTAATACTGTTAAAGGACTGCTCAGAAAAGGAAATATTTAGGTCGGTTCAGGGTACAAGTAGGGAAAAGGAGTATAAAACCGCTTTCGCTCAAGCAATAAGGCAATCTTTTAAATCATTTGACAGGATTAATTATGTTTATAAGGCTCCTACCAAGGATGCTGCACCCATAGCGGTTAGTTTTAAAGATGATGTAAAACAACTCGTAGAGGAGAATAAAAATGAATCCAGTGAGGCTAAAACAGTTATTTTTCAAGAGGCTACCCCAGAAAATCAAA
>CAYTDS010000108.1:0-7457 GCA_964436555.1 uncultured Flavobacteriaceae bacterium
GTAACCATAGTTCCTTCCAGAACTTTAAGTCCATTATTTTCGAAATCTTTAGTACTTAATTCATTCGTAAAGGGGTAATTGTCTGCGGTTCCCTCAAAAATATGAGCGGTTGGAATCATGATGTCTCCTTTTCCTCCTTCTAAAATTCCAGCCTTTCCCATAATTGATATTGAAGCAATATTTAAAAAAGCTTTTTGGTTTCTCTTTAGTTTATAAGGTTTTAGAAGCTCGTCAATAGTCTCATAAGCTTGCTCACCAAAGGCATAATCCATGACAAATATAACCGGTTTTTTATCATCAGGAATGTCTTTTGGTAATTGATAAGAACAAGAAGCTTCGCCAAGAATAGCCAAATCAAATATTTGTACGTCTATGTTGGTTCCGGAAACATCATCAATGCTTATCATACCGTTTTTTTCAGCTACTGAAATAACCTTATTTCTTAGTGTTGCGTTTTCTGAGGAACTTAAGGCTTCGAAAATTTCTAAGGAGACACTATTAACTGGAAACTCTTTTGAAAGCGCCTTCTTTGCAAACAAAGAATTCATTACGCTATGCATGTTAGCGCTAATGATGTGAATAGGTCTTTCTAAAAGATTGTATTTGTTTAAAGTTTCTTTTATGGTGTTAGCCCATCTTTCTCCGTGGATATGATGTCCCAGACGCTCTCGCAGCAAAACACTAAAAGTAATTGCTCTTTTCTCTCCGGTTGTTTCTTCTTCAATGGCCAACTTCCCCAACCAGTAAACAATTTCCAGAAAGCGTTCCGGATTTTTTTTGGTACCAAACTTCTCATAAACAGATACAGCTTCGCTAAAAGATCTTCCTAAAATATTGGCGGTATGGATTAATGCTACTTCTTGTTCCTCTTTAGTTAGCTTTTTCTTTCTTATTGCAGTTTCAAGTTTCTCCCAATCCCTAATTGTTTTGTTTGTATCCTCTATTAAAACCCTTCTAGCTATTTTCTGAGATTCGATAAACAAAAAAGTAAGATGTGTGAGAATGTCATAAATATCCGAGCGTCCTCTGGTAATCTCAATATTCATTTGCTCTTCATCTATCCTATAGCAATTTCTTTTCCTTTTTGGAGGAACAATAGGTTTAATATGAGATTGCCTGTAACCTTCATCTGACGTAAGATTGATAAACCTACATTGTTCTATTCCTTCAGGTAAGCGTTCTAAGACATAAATAAGACCGTTTAATTCCGTTTTTTCTTCAGCAATTGAACCATATATTTCAGGTCTGAGTTGCAATAACGCGTTTTTTAATGTCTCCCCTGAAATACCCATGGGTTTATAAAAACCTCGGTTAAACAAATGTCTCATGGTAACATACAACCTTTCAATAGCGTTTGTGGATTCTTGTGCTCTGGTTGTATTTGTAGTTTTCCCCATAAATAAATAATTCCTTACAAAACTACAATTAAATCCAATATTCCAAAAAAGGATTGAAATAGCTCCTTGAGCCATTCCGAGTTTATCAAAACCATACTTTAAAACAGCACTACATTATCGTTTTATAAATGCGGCTAAAGAGTCTGCAAGTTTTCTGTCATTGGACAGGCGTTGCACTTTGTTCTGACCACCTAATTTTCCTGTAGACTTCATTAAAGTAGTAAACCCCCCTATTTCAATTTGTGTTATTTTGAGGCGTTGTAATATCTTTCCATCTATTAAATCAAAATAATAGCTATTCTGCTTTTGAAGTTCATCATCCAAAACTTTACTAAATTGAAAGAGACTTTCCGGCATTGTTTCAAACTCTATAAACCACTCATGGTATGGAAGTTCAGATTCATGTGGGGTTATTTGGGGCGCAACGGTAAACTCATTAACGCTACCACCACATAGGCTTAAAGCCATTTGCATTGCCTCATCTATTTCCTTGCCAATAACGTGTTCTCCAAAAGCCGAGATGTAATGCTTAATTCTTCCAGATACAATAATTCTAAAGGGTTTTACGGAAATAAACTGAATGGTATCTCCTAAATTATACGCCCATAAACCGGCATTTGTAGAAATAATCATTACATAATTAATTCCTATTTCTACCCTTTCTAGGGTAATACGCTCTGCCTTTTCCTGAAAAAATTCATCTGCTTTAATGAACTCATAAAAAATTCCTGAATTCAAAAGCAATAACATTCCTTTTTCTGATTGTGAATTCTGATAAGCAAAAAAACCTTCGCTTGCAGGAAACAATTCTATACTGGCTAATTCTCTTCCAATTAAATTTTCAAATTTATTCCTGTAAGGTTCAAAATTTACCCCTCCGTAGACAAATAGTTGTAGATTTTTAAATTGATTACCTACCTTAGTTCCTGAAACATTGTTGAGTTTTTCAAAATACATTTGTACCCATGGAGGAATACCCCCTATGACCGTCATGTCTTGATTCAGCGTTTCTTTTACTATTTCGTTGACTTTGGTATCCCAATCTTCAATACAATTTGTTTTCCAACTGGGTAATCGATTTTTTTGAAGATAATTGGGCACATAATGGGCAGCGATTCCGGATAAACGGCCTACTTTTATCCCGTTCTTTTGATCTAATTCCGGACTTCCTTGCAAAAAAATCATTTTACCATCAACAAAATCTGCTTCCCCAGTCTCATTAATATAGGCCAGCAGAGCGTCTCTGGTGCCATTTACTTGGTGCTTTATTGATTCCGCTGTAATGGGTATATACTTCACTCCTGATGTTGTGCCTGAAGTTTTGGCTAAATAAATAGGTTTTCCAGGCCACAGGACATGTTTTTTTCCATCAAGGACCATTTTTATATAGTCCTTAAATTCCTCATAGTCTCTAACAGGTACACGTTTTACAAAGTCGGTATGCGATTTTATTTCGCTAAATTTATGGTCCTTTCCAAAACGTGTTTTGGATGCCTTTTTTATAAGCTCTCTAAATAATTTTTCTTGGGTGCCAATAGGATTATTAATCCATTTACGGTTTTTGCGAGCAATTCTTTTGGCTAATAACTTGGCAGCTATAGATTTTAAAGACATGAAGTTTTACTGTTTAAAATCAATATAATCCAAAGGGTTCATTGGGCTTCCATTGCTCCAGAGTTCAAAATGAAGATGTGGCCCGGTAGTATACTCTCCTGTATTTCCAACAGACGCCAGCACCTCTCCTGCTCTAACTATATCACCCTGACCTTTATTCAAAGATCCGTTATGTTTGTAGACAGAAATGAGTCCGTCTTTGTGTTCTAAAATAATAACATACCCCGTTTCAACTGTCCACTCGGCAAAGATTACGGTGCCATCTGCGACGGCTTTCACCGGAGTATCTTTAGGGGCAACAATATCAATGGCATAATGCTTCTTTTCAGCTTCATAGGTTTGGGACAAAACCCCATTTAGGGGGGAGAAAAGCACTAAGCCAGAACTCTCAAGATTTCTTTCGAATAAGTTATATTTATCTTCCAAAGCTACCTGAGCTCGTAAAATAAAATCTTCCTTTGTGGGAGTTAAATCAATAGTTGAAGGATCTAATCTATATTGTTCAAATAAGGAATCTCGATTAATTTCATTATTTTCAATGTCCCCTTTAAGAACCTTCCTAATATTATCTAAATACCTATTGGTATAATTTAAAACGGTCACAAGCGAATCTGTTCTGTACGTTAATTCTGTTGCTTGCTTCTTTAATCTGGTAGAAGAATAACCTGGGATATACTCGCGCAAAGGAGTAAATGCAATGAGTAAAATGGTTAATCCAATGAGTGTAATTATAAAGAGAGACCCCGTCACAAAAACATTAAGTCTGTTTAGCTTAAAAGAAATTTTCTCCTCAAAAGTACTTTCATTTAGTATAACTAGACGATACTTATGCAGTAGCTTCTTTTTTATTTCTTTTCCCTTTTTTACTTTTTTAGCCATGGCAAACAAAGATAAGGTTAGAATTGAAATTACTGAGGGTTCTGCTAAAATTTATGTTTATTCTAACTTACAGCTCTGTATTTCTTAAATTTCCGGAAAGTCCGCAATTAAATTGAAAATCGTCCGTTATAAATATCTGTATACCAATTACTTTTTTTAGTACCTTTGTTATCCATTAAAATCAGTTAGCATGATGACTTCAAACATATTTTTAGCGATAGGCCCATGGCAGATTGTTATTGTAGTATTAGTAATCCTTTTATTATTTGGAGGTAAAAAAATCCCTGAATTAATGCGCGGGCTTGGTAGTGGAATAAAAGAATTTAAAGAAGCCTCTAAGGATGATGATAAATTAGGCGACAAGAAAGACTAATTTTTTAATAATTTTTTTTTAACCCCTTTTTGGATAACCAAAAAGGGGTTTTTGTTTTAAGCATTTACAACTCTCCTTTTGCTTGTAAAAATGGAATAGCCCATAAGTGCTATTTTTACTCCGTTTGCTCAAAGCTATAAATTTGTATTAGTATAAAAAGTTCCCTATATATGAAGCCAAAGCTTGCAACAGAATTAACTGGTTCATTTATAATTATTTTCCTTTCGCCTTGTTGCTACTGCAACATAAGCATTAAAATCAATTCCTTTACGACATAAAACTGGCCTTTCACAACAAAAAATATCATTCTGGCAAGAGAACTATTATCTTCGGCGTTAAAGCAGTTACAGAATTTATAAATGCCCTAGCACCAACTGAGACGTTTCTAAGTGTATTTATAAATTAATTTCATGTTTAAATTAATGAAGAAACTACTATCTATCTGCGTTCTCTTAATGATAATGGGCGCCCAAGCTCAATATATTCAGTCGAATGGTGACAACCATTCTAGTAACGCGGCAAAATTACATAACACAGACAAAGAATCCCAAACCTTAATTAATGATGATTCTGATGGCTTTGCTATTGAAGCAAAGAAAAATAACATTGCCTACAGAACATTTCAAAATCTTCAAAATGTTCCTAATGGTTATTACACCATTGTAGGTGCTTACGCTGAGAAACAAAACCGAGTTAAGCATATTAGAAAGCTAGAAAAGAGCGGTTTTGAATCTGGAGTTATTGAAAATCCACATAGTAGCCTAAGTTATATTTACAATGCATACTATCCGGATTGGAAACAGGCTATTGAAGACTGTAAAACGCAATTTGAAGGGCGCTATAAAGAAACGGTTTGGATCTTAAACGCTACCAATAAAGAACTTACTAATGACAACGTTTCACTGGAATCAGTTACCTATGAGCTTTTAACCGCTTCCACTACTAAGGATAATGATGTTTTTGATGAAGAATCCGGTAGCATTCAAAACAATACAACAACGGGAAAAAGCAGAGGCAATGTATCTAAAAGCAAACTTTTGCAGGCGGCAGAGGCTAATTTTGACAAAATGTGGTATGCAGAGGCCGCACGGTTTTATGAGTTAGCTCTTAGTAAGGATAAGGATGTTTTCTCCTCCGGAACATTACAGCGGGCTGGTGATGCTCACTATTTTAGTGGCAACATTGAGCGGGCAAACCATTGGTATAATCTTCGCTATGAGAAATATCAAGATGATTTTTCAGCGGACGACATTTTTAAATATACACATACGCTGAAAGGTGCCGGAAAATATGCGCGTGCCAAGAAACTTACGCGCATATACAATGGTATGGGAAGTAATCTGGATGATGATGAATTAATTTCAACACCTACTGCAAATGAAATAGTTCTGGATAAAATTCTGGAAACAAATACCAAATTTGATATTAAAAACCTTTCTATAAACTCTGAATACTCAGAGTTTTCACCAATGTTTTATGGAGAGGAGCAGGTGGTTTTTTCCTCTGCCAAAGACACCGCTTTTTTAAATACTCGGCGCTTTAAATGGAATAATCAGCCATTTCTAGATTTGTACGTGGCAAAAATTAATGAAGAATCTCAAGAGCTAAAAGATGCCCTAAAGTTTTCAAAAAAAATTAACTCCAAATATCATGAAGCTTCCGTTACGTTCTCTTCGGACAATTCTACAATGTATTTCACAAGAAATAATTTTGATAAAAAATTGAAGCGTGACAAAAATGGCACTAATCATCTTAAAATTTATACAGCTTCCAAAATAAATGGCGAATGGACTGAACCGAAAGAATTGCCCTTTAACAGTGATTCTTATTCCACAGGTCATCCAGCCTTGAGTCCGGATGGAAAACAGCTGTACTTCGTCTCAGACATGCCGGGAAGCATTGGCAGTACCGATATTTTTGTAGTTGATGTACTTGAAAATGGTGAGTTTTCTTCTCCCCGTAACCTTGGCCCAGAAATCAATACAAAAGGAAGGGAAATGTTTCCTTTTGTAAATAATAAAAAAATCTATTTCTCCTCAGATGGTCATGTCGGTCTTGGAGGATTGGATATTTATGAAGCAACTTTTACTGAAAATGGTCTAACTGAGGTTAAAAACCTTGGTCAGCCAATTAATAGTGAAAAGGACGATTTCTCTTATATAGTTAAAGAAGAAACCCAAATGGGGTATTTTGCCTCTAACCGATTGGGAGGAAAAGGCGATGATGATCTTTATTCCTTTAGAAAGTTGGTTTTGGAAGAAGTTGAAGAAAACCTGAACGCCATTTCCGGGGTCATAACCGAGCAGGTAACAGGGAATGTTATGCCAAAAGCACTTGTTTTACTACTAGATGAAAATAATATTAAGCTTAAAGAACTATATAGCGATGACAATGGTAAATTTGTATTTGAAGATCTTGATAATAATACCAAGTACAACATAAAGATTGTTACCAATGATTATTTTGAAAGCGAACACGAAGTTTACACCAAAAATAATGAGAATGTTTCTTTAGCGGTTTCCCTGAAACATTTAAAAGATATGATTGCCGTCGAAAACGGCATTAGAAAGTTAAAAACGGATATGATTCATTTTGATTTTGATAAATTCAATATCCGTAATGATGCTGCGCAGGAACTGGATAAGCTAGTTGAAGTAATGACGCAGTATAAGGATATGGTCATCCGAATAGAATCACACACCGATTCTTGGGGAGATAGTTCCTATAATAAATACCTTTCCGATAAAAGGGCAAAATCTACTAGAGAATATTTAATATCCCGTGGTATTTCTAGTGAACGCATTGAAAGTGCTGTGGGATATGGAGAAGAACGACTTTTGAATGAATGTGCCAAAGGCGTGCCTTGTTCCAGAGAAAAGCATAAACTAAACCGGAGATCAGAATTTATTATCGTAAAGATGTAAGGTAGAAAAACTCTTTAAGGCCTAGACGAATCCACTTTTCTTTTAAGAAGGGTGGATTTTCTCTTTTAATCTAAAACTGATTTGCATAAAACCTTCTTCCAAAATGCCGGTTTTACCACATTCAAATGTACATTCACAACAAAATTGTTCGACAAAATACCTAAATGTCCGTTTATCTGTTATATCAGGGTAACCAATCTAAAATCTTATAAAATGAAAAATGCCCTACTTATTAAAGAAATCTATTTGGAAGCGTTTAGGAATCTAGGT
>CAYTDS010000109.1:0-7449 GCA_964436555.1 uncultured Flavobacteriaceae bacterium
CTAAATATAGAGTCTAATTGATCTGCGGAATATCCAGAGGCGTACAATGCCCCAATTATTGCCCCCATACTGGTGCCTCCAATATAATCCGGCCTAATCCCGGCTTCTTCCAATACCTTTAATGCTCCAATGTGAGCAAGACCTTTAGCGCCACCACCACTTAAAACTAAACCTATTTTGACATCCTTTTGATCTTCGGGACTTTCTTGCGCATGCAAAAAACTTCCAAACAAAAATATATACAGAAAAAGAGCTATTTTTTGCATCTGGTTAGTATAATTTCTTAATGAAAGGTTTCATAAATTTTCTTTGCTTTTACCATCCCTACAGACTTAGCCAAATTCTCTACACTTGCCTCCTTTATACGTTTAACAGATTTAAATTGCTTTAAAAGCTCCTTTGCCGTTTTCTCTCCCACGCCTTCAATACTTTCCAACTCCGAATTAATAGCAGTCTTGCTTCTTTTATTTCTATGAAAGGTAATACCAAAGCGGTGAGCCTCATTTCTAAGTTGTTGAAGAATTTTAAGTGTTTCTGATTTTTTATCCAAGTACATAGGTATAGGATCTTCCGGATAGTAAATCTCTTCTAACCGCTTAGCAATTCCTATAATGGCTACTTTTCCTCTTAAATCCAGTGCTTCAAGGCTTTTTAAGGCCGAAGATAATTGTCCTTTACCTCCGTCCACAATTATAAGCTGGGGTAGTTCTTGATCCTCATAGATTAATCTTTTATAACGCCGGTAGACCACTTCTTCCATTGAAGCAAAATCATTTGGGCCGACTACAGTTTTAATATTATAATGGCGATAATCACTTTTAGAAGGCTTTCCATTTTTAAAAACCACACAGGCCGCCACCGGATTACTTCCCTGAATATTGGAGTTGTCAAAGCACTCTATATGCCTTGGCTCCGAAGTTAGACGCAAATCATTTTTCATTTGTGCCATAATTCGGTTGGCATGTCTGTCTGGATCTGTAATTTTAATTTGCTTAAACTGTTCTTGTCGGTAGAATTTTGCATTGCGTTCCGAAAGCTCCAGAATTTTCCTTTTATCCCCCAACTTTGGGATGGTAACTTTTAGTCCCGGTTCTACTATTATTTCAAACGGAACATATATTTCTTTTGACTGGGAATTAAAACGCTCCCTTAATTCCAAAATGGCCAACGGCAATAAATCATCATCTGGTTCGTCTAACTTCTTTTTTATTTCCAATGTATGCGCTCGCACTATGGCTCCATACGAAAGTTGTAAAAAGTTTACATAGGCAAATTCATTGTCAGAAACAATTGAAAATACGTCCACGTTGGTAATCTTTGGGTTTACTATTGTAGATTTTACCTGATAGTTCTCCAGTATTTCCAATTTCTCCTTTATACGTTGTGCTTCTTCAAACTTCATTTCATCTGCAAAGTATTTCATTTGCTTTCTAAAGGTTTGAAGTGATGATTTAAAATTTCCTTTTATAATTTCCCTTATCTCGTCTATTTGTTGATGGTATTCTAACTCCTCCTGCAAACCGGCACAAGGTCCTTTACAATTTCCCAAATGATACTCTAAACAAACCGAATATTTGGATGCGTTTATTTTTTCTCTGGAAAGATCAAAATTGCATGTTCTCAAGGGATATAAGCTTTTAACAAGATCCAGAAGCGTCCAAACTGTTTTCATACTGGTAAACGGACCATAGTACTCAGAGCCGTCTTTTACGAACTTTCTTGTGGGAAATATTCTCGGAAACCGCTCTTTCTTAATGCATATCCAGGGATAGGATTTATCATCCTTGAGCAACACATTGTATCTGGGTTGATACTCCTTTATTAGGTTATTTTCCAAAAGTAACGCATCCGATTCTGTATGAACCACAATATGCCTTATATAGCTTATTTTCTTAACCATTACCCGGGTCTTCCCGTATTCATGATTTTTGAAAAAATAAGACGATACTCTTTTTTTTAAATTCTTAGCTTTTCCTACATAGAGTATCTTTTCTGTAGCATCATAAAATTGATATACTCCAGGGGCTTCCGGCAAACTGCTTAATTGTAATTCTATGGGGATATCCGGCATTAAATTGGAATACGTTCTACTATTTTTTTGTTAGGGTTAAATTACTATGTTTTTCTATCAGGGGAAAGGAAATTAAGATTATTTAACGCAACATAACGTTTTATAATGTTTATGAAAATAAAGGTTAACCTAATCCCTTATGCAGACTAAATATCCTCTAGAATTCATCACATCCTCACGCCTCTACAAGTTTTATGTTTCAAAAACCACCATTTTAATAAAAAATGTAGCTTTTCTTTAAAATTCTTATAAAGGACATAGTTAAAATTTATTAATTTAACAATCAATAAAAAAATTAATTTTTTTTGATAAAAATCTGTAAATCAATAATTTAAGAAAAATTTCATTTTATGTAAAGGTCATCTTTTTGTTTACAAAACGTTAAATTTTATGTATAAAATGGTATTTCATCGATAAAAAGTGCTTTTGGTAGGATTTTGTATAAGATTTTTCTTTACATTTAGAAAATCAAAACTTTAAATCAAATGGAAAACTATATCATCACTCTTGGCACCTATTTAATTCTGATGCTTTTCTTCAAAATTTATTATGCAGTAGCTTCAAAAGATTAATTTTTCTTCAAGTTTACCCCCAACTTCTGAAACTTAAATCTCTTTGATGCTCAAAAAAGAGTTACGGTTAAAATACTCCAAATTAAGAGAAAACAAATCCCAAAAAGAACTTCTCGATTTAAGCTTAATTATCGCAAATAACCTTCTCAAAATTCCAATTTGGTCTTTTAACTATTATCACATTTTTCTATCCATTTCTAAAAAAAATGAAATAGATACCCAATTCATTTTATCGATTCTTCAAGGCAAAGATAAAAATATTGTAATCCCAAAAACCGAAGGCGATAGCGCTTTTACAAACTACCTTCTTACAGACAGTATGCTCTTAAAGGATAATAAATGGGGAGTTCCCGAGCCCGTAGATGGTATTGAAGTTCCTCCTAAAAAGATAGATGTTGTCTTTTTACCCCTATTGGCCTTTGATAAGCAAGGCAATAGAGTGGGATATGGCAAAGGATTTTATGATAGGTTTCTAAGAGAATGTAACCCAAATGTGGTTAAAGTTGGACTTTCTCTTTTTCTCGCCGAAGAAGTAATTACAGATATCCATAAGGAGGATGTTCCTATGGACTATTGTATTACACCGGAAAAAATCTATATATTCTGATTTTCCTGAAGCGGTTGATCTTGAACCTCTTCTTCCTGAACAGGAGTGTTATTATCTAGCTTCTTCGCAAAAGCTCTTTTATTAAAAGCAATTAATAACCCTACACCGGTACTTATTGCAGTATCTGCAATATTAAAAATTGGTTCAAAAAAACGAAACTGATTTCCACCAAAATAAGGAACCCATGCAGGCCAGGTTGTATCCACCAAAGGAAAATACAACATGTCCACCACTTTACCATAAAAAAGCCCTCCGTATGGCTCCGAAGAAAAAAGTGTTGCTACCTGTTGATGACTATGATTAAATATAGCACCGTAAAACACAGAGTCGATTATATTTCCTAAGGCTCCTGCAAAAATTAAAGAAACAGCGACTATCAATATTCTAGAGGAACCTTTTCTAATAGTGTCAATAAGCCAATACCCAATTCCAAAAATTGCAAGTAATCTAAAAATGGTAAGAATCAGCTTTCCCAAAGAATCTGAAATAGGTAGAATATCGCTCAATTTTGTACCCCACGCTGCACCCTCATTCTCTATAAAAAGTATTTTGAACCAACTAAAAACCTCCACGGTTTCCTGATAAACAAAATTTGTCTTTATATATATTTTACTGACCTGATCTAGTATTAAAACAATAATGATTAGCAGTAGCGATTTTTTTAAATTCATTTTCCAAAAAATATAATTTGGTCAAAAATAAGGATATTATTCGGTTTTGCTTAAGTGGATATTACCGGTAACAGTAGATAATTTAAAATGCCGCGAGGCAGACGAAGTAATTCCTCCAAAGACACCGCCATATTTAGATGATGCGGTTACTAAAGCTTTGCTATTTCGGATGGTTATATGCCCACTTTGGGTAGTAATTTCTGCGTTCGAATCTATAGCGCTTAGGGTACAATTACCATCTGCCAATGAAACTTTCAAATTGGAAAATGAGCCGGTTATTATGCAATCAGTACTGGTACCAAATAGTTGCACGAATTTATTATTGGGCAACTTTATTCTTAACTTTATAGAAATAACCTTGTGTGCACTTAACTTATCACTTGGAAGCTCAAAATTGGGATGTAATCCTGCGCTAATTGTTACCGTAGGTTCTTCTTTAGTTATATTTAGAATTAGATTGGGATTATACTCCCCTTCAAGGGTTCCTTCAATATTAATTACTTCGGAATCCCAAGTCTCCACAGCTACATCAAAACAATTATCTGTGTTAATATGAATATTTGAAACATTAGATGCCAGAAGACTTTTTTGAACCACTTTTTGGCTGTTCAATATATTAGCCGCAACAAAAATAATAACATAAAAGGCTGCCTTCATATTTGCTGAATAAAAAAAGACCTGCTAGTTTAGTCAAAATCTACCAGGTCTTTCATAATCGTATTTTGAACAGGTTACTTCTGCATATTCTTGGCTTCAATGCTCAAAGTAGCATGGGGAACCAATTTTAAACGTTCCTTATTGATAAGTTTTCTGGTCACCCTACAAATACCATACGTTTTATTTTCAATGCGCATTAAGGCGCTCTTTAAGTCTCTTATAAATTTCTCCTGACGTATGGCCAATTGCGTGTTGGCCTCTTTACTCATTGTCTCTGAACCTTCTTCAAAGGCCTTGAACGTTGGAGAAGTATCATCTGTGCCATTATTCCCGTCATTCATGTAGGCACTCTTAAGCAATTCCAAATGGTTTTTTGCCTTTTCTATTTTCTCTTCTATTAAAACTCTAAATTCTTCTAGGTCCTTATCTGCGTATCTTACTTTTAAATCCTCTGCCATAATTTTAATGTTTTTGTATAAACAATTTAGTACTTATATCGTCAAAAACGATGTCCGTGCCATTCTCCAATGTATCTTCAAAATTCAAGTCGGCCGTCAGTGTTTCCGTTTTAATGTAATCTATATTACTTGCCACTGCTTCCTCTACCGATCCGTCTTTCAATATCTTTATATCTATTCTATCTGTTACTTCAAAACCGGAGTCTTTTCTAAGATTCTGAATTCTGTTTACCAATTCCCTTGCTATTCCTTCTCTCTTTAGGTCATCAGTAATTGTAATGTCCAAGGCAACTGTTAATGCCCCAGAACTTGCTACCAACCAACCTGCAATGTCCTGGGAGAAGATTTCTACATCTTCTAACTGTAAGATAACCTTTTTATTTTCTATATGGAGCGTTATTTCGCCTTCCTGCTCAATTTTTTGGATATCTTCCTGACCAAGTGCTTCAATTTTCTTTGCGACTTGCTTCATATCCTTTCCAAACCTCGGTCCCAAAATCCTAAAGTTAGGCTTTATTTGTTTCACTAAAATTCCGGAGGCATCATCTAATAATTCAATTTCCTTAACGTTAACTTCTGACTTAATCAGTTCTAAAACAGCCTCTATTTCTTCTCTCTGACTGCTATCCAATACAGGAATAATTATTTTCTGCAATGGCTGTCTCACTTTTATTTTTTCTTTTTGCCGTATAGACAATACCAAAGAGGCTATATTCTGAGCCTTCTCCATTTTACGTTGTAATGATGTATTTACAAACTCAACCTCATACTTTGGAAAATCGGACAAATGTACACTTTCAAAAAATTCTTTTTTTGTGGTGTTTGTTAAATCTTTATAAATTCTGTCCATGAAAAAAGGAGCGACCGGTGCTGCCAGTTTAGCCACGGTGCTTAAACAGGTATACAAGGTTTGATAAGCCGCTATTTTATCTTTTTGATAATCCCCCTTCCAGAAACGTCTTCTGCTTAAACGAACATACCAATTACTAAGATTCTCCTGTACAAATTCTGATATTGCACGGGTGGCCTTTGTGGGTTCATAATCTCCATAAGCATTGTCAACAGCCTTTATAAGTGTATGTAATTCCGATAAAATCCATTGGTCTAATTCCGGTCTTTCTTTCAAGGGAATATTTTCCTCTTTATAGCTAAATGAATCCAGATTGGCATAGAGTGCAAAAAAAGAATAGGTATTGTAAAGTGTTCCGAAAAACTTGCGCTTTACTTCTTGTATTCCCTCAATATCAAACTTTAGGTTATCCCATGGATTAGCATTTGATATCATATACCAACGTGTGGCATCTGCACCGTGTTGTTCCATGGTTTCAAAAGGATCTACGGCGTTGCCCAAGCGTTTGGACATCTTCTTTCCTTCTTTATCCAAAACAAGTCCGTTTGAAACAACATTTTTATAGGCTACTGAATCAAATACCATAGTGCTGATGGCATGTAAGGTATAGAACCACCCTCTGGTCTGGTCAACGCCTTCGGCTATAAAATCGGCCGGAAAAGTGGCCCCTGAATCGATTAAATCCTTGTTTTCAAAAGGATAGTGCCATTGGGCATAAGGCATGGAACCACTATCGAACCAAACATCTATTAAATCGGCCTCTCTGGTCATAGGTTTCCCCGACGGAGATACAAGAACGATTTGGTCTACAACATTTTTATGTAAATCAATTTTGTCATAGTTGGCCTCAGTCATATCGCCAACAATAAAATCCTCAAAAATACCATTTTTTAGCACCCCGGCTTTCTTTGCTTTCGAAATCTCCTCCTTCAACTCGGCCACCGAGCCAATAATAATTTCTTCTTTCCCATCGGCAGTTCGCCAAATGGGTAACGGAATACCCCAATACCTTGATCGTGATAAATTCCAATCATTGGCATTAGCCAACCAATTCCCAAACCTACCCTCTCCTGTTGCCTTTGGCTTCCAGTTGATTTGTTGATTTAAATCAAACATGCTATCCTTTACATCCGTAATTTTTATAAACCAGGAATCTAGCGGATAATATAAAATGGGCTTATCAGTGCGCCAGCAATTGGGATAACTATGAACGTACTTCTCTACCTTAAATGCTTTGTTTTCTTCTTTTAATTTAATAGCTATCTCAACATCGACTGACTTGTCCGGCGCCTCGCCATCTTCATAATATTCATTCTTTACATATTTTCCTGCCAATTCTTTTAATTCGGGTCTGAATTTTCCCTGCAAATCTACTAAGGGAACGGGATTTCCATACTCGTCCAGAACCAACATGGGAGGGACTTCCGGAATAGCCTGCTTAACAACAAAAGCATCATCTGCACCAAAAGTAGGTGCGGTGTGGACAATTCCTGTACCGTCTTCTGTAGTCACAAAATCTCCCGCAATTACCCTAAACGCATTCTCGGGATTTTGGTAGGGCTG
>CAYTDS010000110.1:0-7213 GCA_964436555.1 uncultured Flavobacteriaceae bacterium
TACTAAAACAAGGCGCTCCCAAATTTTAACAGAATGCAAAAAATAGTATTTTATGCCCTAATTCTTTTAATTCTAGTGGCTTGTTCTTCAGGTAGATACACTATTTTGAACAAAAAAATAGATTCAAATCTGAATACACCATTTTTTGATAATCAATTTGTTGGCCTACTGGTTTATGATCCGGTAAAACAAGACACCTTGTACAATCTAAACGCGCAAAAGTATTTTACTCCGGCTAGCAATACTAAAATTTTTACCCTTTATACCGCTTTAAAACTATTACCTGAAAAGATTCCCGCACTTAAATATTCCATAATGAATGATACCTTGTTCATTGAAGGTACCGGAGATCCTACCCTTTTACATCCATATTTTAAAGACAGTACCGTAATTGGATTTTTACGCAATTTTAGCCCTATTGTCCTAAATGTTTCCAATTATCAGGGAGAGAAGTTTGGCCCGGGCTGGGCCTGGGAAGATTACGATAGCTATTATTCAGTGGAGCGCAGTGCTTTTCCAATGTATGGGAACTTAGTAAGCATTTCAAAAACGGACACTCTTAAGGTTATTCCAAAATATTTTCATGAAAGTGTAATGCCAATTAATTATATTAAAAATAGAGATTTGTATAAAAATGTGTTCTACTTTCAACCTTCAAGAAAAGATACACTGCAAGTGCCATTTATCGTAAATGATGAATTAATGCTAAGTCTTCTAAGCAACATACTGCAGAAAGAAGTCATTCCGGGTAAAACAAGTAGTACTGTAAAAAAATCAATGATTTATAGTATTCCAACCGACACCGTCTTAAAGCGGATGATGCTCGAGAGCGATAATTTTATTGCAGAGCAGTTACTTATTCTCGCCTCATCTACCCTATCGGATACCCTTGATGGATACAGGGCTCAGGAATATGTGTTGAAAAACTATTTAGTGAATCTTCAGGAAGCCCCACGTTGGGTAGATGGCTCAGGGCTTTCAAGATACAACCTGTTTTCTCCCGGATCTATGGTTCATGTTTTGACCGACCTTTACGAGGAAGTGCCCAAAGAACGTTTATTTAATCTCTTCCCGGTTGGTGGTGTCTCTGGAACATTAAAAACTTGGGAGAATGGAACTGATACACCTTATTTATTTGCTAAATCCGGAAGCCTGGGAAATAACTACTGTTTAAGTGGTTATCTGGTTACCAAATCCGGGAAAACTTTGGTTTTTAGCTTTATGAACAATCATTTTAGAAATTCTACATCCGTGGTAAAGGAACATATGAAAACTATTCTGGAAAATATAAGAGACAACTATTAAACTTAATCTACCAAACCATTTATTTTAGCATACTGCAACAATAAAATGGTTTTAGCATCTTTAATTTCCCCGGTATTAACCATTGCCAAAGCTTTTTCAAAAAGGTACTCCAATACTTCAATATTCTCAGATTCATCGGCTGCCCCGCCGCCATCACCAACTTTCATCTGTTCTTCATAAACTCCTGTAAAAAAGTATAGAATTTCAGTAACGCTTCCGGGTGACATGTAGGCCTCAAAGACCTTTTTCACCTCTTGTACCCGGTAACCTGTTTCTTCTTCTACTTCTTTTCGGATCGCGTCTTCAGGGTGATGACCATCTAGAAGTCCGGCGCAAACTTCAATCATCATTCCATCTTCATTCCCATTTACATAGGTAGGCATTCGGAATTGTTTGGTAAGAACAACTGTTTTTTTCTTAGGATTGTACAAAAGAATTGCTGCACCATTACCCCTGTCATACGACTCCCGAACCTGCGTTTCCCATGATCCGTCTTCCCGTTGGTAATCGAAGGTAATTTTATTGAGGGAATACCAATTATCTGATAATAATTCCGTTTTTATATTTTTTACTTTGCCGTTTTTCATTGGTTTGTAATTTAAAGGTTTTAAAGAAGAAAATCATACCGAAATCGCCTGATTAAGATACCTTCTAAAAGGCAACATTTCTTTGTAAACTAAAATAATTTTTTCTTTAAAGTTTTTATCAAGTACTTCTTCCTGCCTTAGCGTATGCATAACAGCAAATGTTTTATGCCGCAGTAAATGAATATGCGGATGGTCGTTGGAGTATCCTTTGGGAGCCGACTTTAATCTTTCATCTTCATAAAGTGATCCGAAAATTTCCTTAAATGATTTTTTAGAAAGAATTTTTTCTAATTGTTCTCCATTATAGTCAATAGCTTCTCGAACGCTTTTCAACATTTTAGGATCCGGTCGCCATAAGCCTCCTGCTAAAAAAGATTTGTTGTGTCCTATTTCAATATAAAAATCGGCTGTATTTGGAGCCTTGTCCAGTCCGGCTCCGAAGTGATCCTTATAAATCGGTTTATTAGGATGAAACATTAAATTGTTATTGATTCGGTTAATTCCTTTTTTTCCGGGCGTATCAAAGTAGTCATTATCAAAACCTGCTATGGTCAAGTTCAACTCATTTAACCAAGAAATATATGCATCCCGAACCTCATAATACCATTTACGATTGGCATCCATCCATTCTTTGGAGTTGTTTTGTTCTAAAGCCCGGAGAAAGCGAAATAAATTCTCAAAATTCATCAATATGCACTTTTTGGATTAAAAGTAAAAAAACACTCCCCAATATCAAATTAAGGAGTGTTTAATAAAAATTTGCTTGCCTTCGCAGTGAAGGTTAAAAGCGATTATCCCCATCCAGCAAATTACCTAGTCCGCCGAGTACGCTTCCTTCGCCTTTTTGTTTTCCCCCGCCTTGAGGGGCCGCAGCCCAAACACGACCTGCCAATCTGCTAAATGGTAATGATTGAATATATACTGTTCCCGGTCCCTTTAGGGTAGCAAAAAACAGCCCTTCACCTCCAAAAATGGTGTTTTTTATACCTCCAACAAATTCAATGTCATAATCCACCTCTTTGCTAAACCCTACAATACAACCTGTGTCAACCTTTAACATCTCACCGGGTGCCAGTACTTTCTTAGCCATTGTTCCCCCGGCGTGTACAAAAGCTAAACCGTCTCCTTCCAATTTTTGCATAATAAATCCTTCCCCTCCAAATAAGCCACGTCCCAGACGTTTTGAAAACTCTATTCCAATAGAAACTCCTTTAGCAGCACATAAGAAGGCATCTTTTTGGCAAATAAACTTCCCCTGTTTTTCAGAAAGATCAATGGCAAGTATTTTACCGGGATATGGTGAAGCAAAACTTACTTTCTTTTTTCCTCTCCCAATATTTAAGAAGACAGTCATAAAGAGACTTTCACCGGTAAGCAATCTCTTCCCAGCTGAGAAAAGTTTCCCCATTACTCCAGTATCCTGATTGGAACCGTCGCCAAAAATGGTTTCCATTTTAATATCACTTTCCATCATCATAAAACTACCGGCCTCCGCTACAACAGCTTCCTGCGGGTCCAGTTCTATTTCCACATATTGCATTTCTTCTCCAAAAATCTCGTAATCTATTTCGTGAGCGTTCATTTTTATAGTTATTTGGTTCTACGTATTAGATTAAAAACGGTCTATTATGTTACAAATTTGATTCATAAAATTTTCTCTTGTGATTGTCAAGTTTATTTAAATGACTTTTTTGTGTTCTGCCTTTTTTATATCCCGGACAATCTAAAAATCTTTTCATAAAAATCCGTTAATGGACATAAGATTCATTTAAATCTTACGTTCTTTGAGCAGTAATACGAAAAGTGGAGGTATCTTATGATGCAGTGGTTAAGAAGTAACCGTATACGAAAATACTTTTGGGGGTTTATGTGCCTTTACATGCTTAACTTAAGTGTGGATGCGCCGGATCCTATTCAGCATAATTCTCCTCAAGACTTATCTTTCAACGATCAGGAAAGTATTATTGAGTTGTTGGTTGAAAAAGTTTTGGGTTTTGAAAGTGCCATAGTTGAATTTGATGATAACGATACTTCTCATGAACAAAGACAAAAAAAGAATTTGGCTTTGGATTTATTTGTGTTACTCGATTTTTTTTCCAAAATAGAACATAATTTTGCCTTAAAAAGTAATCAGCATGCCGTGGCAATTGCTGAAGACTTTAAAACACGTTTCTCGGAAGTTTATTCCCCTCCCCCGGAAGTTTAATTTGTATTTACTCGTTTCTATTGCTTTTTTCCTTTGGAATTGAAGCGCAATTTTCTGTAAAACAAATTAAAAAATTCTACAATGCATAAGAAATTAAATGCCATACGGGTTCTTACTCTGAACCTACTTATTCTGCTAGCTCTGAACAGTAATGCTCAAGTTATTGTAGACAGCACCCAAATAATGAAAGCTAAACTGGATAGTCTGTATATTGAAGAAGTAGAGAACAAATACGAGCCAGACAAAGTACTTCACGCAGAACCACTTTATATTGACTTAATTCGAGATCTGGGAGCAAGAAAAGGCGAAAAAGAATGGAACTTGGGTTTAGGACTCACTGACAACCGTAATTTTGATGAGTACTTGGCTCTCATAGAATATGAGTGGGCCCCTATAGACCGACTTGGTTTGGAAGTGGAACTTCCTTTCTCATTATATTATCCTACCGAAAACGGTTCCATAGCGCCGGGGAGTAAATTGCAAAGTTTAAAATTGGCAGGACAATACTCTTTTTATGTTTCTGAGAAATACAGAACCTCCATGGCATTGGGTTATATCCATGAATTTGAAATAACGGAGTTTAATAATTACGGTAAAGAATCCTTTTTTACCGGAAACGTTTACAATCCCTTTTTTATAGTAGCAAAGCGATGGGGAAGGAATTTTCATACTCTATTGTATACAGGACCACAGTTTTTTCATCATTTTTCCAACGGTCATATGGACACCAGTTGGCAAATTAATAGTAATGTGCACTACATGATTGAAGGTACCCGTAACTTTATTGGTATAGAAATTAATAAAGATGTACGAAGCGATGACTTTGATATGGTATTACGTCCACAAATGCGTGTAAGCGTTACGGACAATCTCTTGATTGGAATTGTTACAGGGATACCTATTGGTAGGGAAACAGAACGATTTAGTACTTTTCTGCGATTAATTTACGAGCCGGGGCATGCATCGAAGCACTAGTTAAATTGAAAATGTAACAATTTGGATATGGGCAGTATGGCTGGTTTAATTTGGAAATTTAAACCAGCCCAAACTATTCCACAAATAGCTTTTCATAGGCTTCAGGTAGTTCGGTTAAATTTTTAATACGAATATCTCTGTAGAATACCTCGGCAGCTTCACTTTGTAGCTGTAGTTTACCTTGGGTTAAAGGGACTTCCTTACCATCCGGTGTAGTATATCTGGAGTTTTTCAATATCATTACCACGTTGCCATTAACAATATGAAGACTTTTTCCCTCAAAACTGATAAGTTCTAGTGTTGTCCATTCGTCCGGTGCGCTTTCATAATTGAAGGATCGCATGCAAAACACATCACCTCCACTTTTAAAAGGTCTAAAAGGTTGACTTTCATCGGCCACCGGACTCATTATGCCTCCTGCCTCTGAAGGAAATGCCCGAATATCGATGGCAGAGGTAGCCTGACACCAAAAATCCCCCATATGGCCTTCCATCACTTGAAATTCCTGTGACAACATCCACGATCGCCAATATTCCACTCCAGCCTCCCCAATAGAGTGATAAAGAATTCCGGAATCCCGGAGTTTGTCCTTTCTCGGATCATATTTTTGTTTTCCCCATTTCATTTGAAGCGTAAGGTGATAGTTCTCATACGATTTGCGAGTAAATAGGGCGCCATATATCTCACCACTAATTCGTAAAACAAGTCCCTCCGATTCATTCAGAACAGAGAAGACATTGACTTCATCATTATTATAACCTATGGGCTGTATCTCATGTCCCAGTTCATCTTTAGGTATGTCTCCATTGTATCCGATTTGATGTCGATAACTTAGGTAATTTTCCCACTTTGTTAAATCTGGATCAAGAAGATTTTCCCATTCATTTGTGGTTTGGCTATTCACATTAAAAACTGTACACAACAGCGCAATTATGGTTATTTTAGAAGATTTCATACGCTTTTAATTTAATTAAAGTGGTACAAAATTAGCTGTCATTTTTGCCAATTGAATTGTAAAAATCCAATATTTTAAGGTATATTTCTGTAGTAAATTCTAACCTTTATGAAAAGATATGTTTTTCATACCCCGTTTAATATTTATCATTTTGAAGCCAATACATGGTCGCATCCCGTTCATAATCATACCTACTTCGAAATCATCTTTATTTTAAAAGGAAGTGGTGCCCATAATATTAATGGCAATGCCTATCACTATGAAAAAGGAGATATCTTCCTATTAGGTCCGGAGGATTTTCATTCATTCGACATTAAAGAAGTGACAGAATTTTGCTTTATACGATTTAATGAATCCTTTAGCAAAGCGCTTGCGGTTAGTGAGGATAAGGAATGGAAGTCGGTCACAGACACTTTGCTTAGTACCTCTTCACATAGTCGTGGAGCCATCGTAAAAAATCCGCAGGACAGGGTAAAACTCGCCAGACTTCTTTTAGTTCTTGAAGAGGAATATGATAGTAATCAATCAACGTACTATGAATTAATACGAAATGCTATAATGCGAAGTATGCTGCTAATTCTTGCGCGAAATCTCAGGTTATCACACCATGATGCAGCTGTATTCACATACAATGATTCGGTAGAAGCTATTTTAATGTACATTAAAAAACATATCTATTCTCCGCCTAAATTGACTATATCCAATTTAGCTCAGGAGTTTCACCTGGCTCCGGGTTACATTAGTATCTTCTTTAAAAGGCACATTGGAGAATCGATTAAGCAGTACATAATGAGGTATAAAATGAAACTTGTTGAGGCGCGATTAACGTATAGTCAAAATTCCCTATCAGAAATCGCTTATGAATTTGGCTTTACAGATGAAAGTCATTTTTGTAAGCAGTTTAGGAAGCATTATGGTATCACCCCTACACAGTTTAGAAAGCGGAATTAGGTGTGATAATGGATTAATTTAGCAATGTAGAAATGTGTTAATGTAGAGATATAACAATAGATTTATGTACCAAGAATCTTGTCTTGAACCCTTACTTTGGACCTTGGACCTTTGACATTCGACTTTGGACTTATTAACCCTTTACCCGAACCGTCCACTCAAAATTAAAAATGGAAACAACAATTCCCTCTTCATTTACTCCGACAGATTTCATCCAAAAAGTCTGCCCCGCTC
>CAYTDS010000111.1:0-7166 GCA_964436555.1 uncultured Flavobacteriaceae bacterium
TCATTTTATAATTTATCGTACACTTAAGCAAATAATTACAGCCGAAATAAAATTTATTCCTTTTTTAATGTCCGACATATTGCAGATTTGTTTCTATTTTTACGTCCAATATGCAGAAAAATATCAATATAAAGAATAAAAGAGCCAAGTTTGATTATGAAATCTTGGACACCTATATTGCCGGGATAGTTTTATCAGGAACGGAAATAAAATCACTTCGCTTAGGTAAGGCATCGATTTCGGAGAGTTTCTGTGAGTTTAATGAAAAAGGAGAACTATTTGTAGTTAATATGCAAATAGATGAATACTCCCATGGAACACATTACAATCACAATCCGAAGGCAGAGCGTAAGCTACTATTAAATAGAGGGGAGTTGCGAAAATTGGGGAAAGAAGTAAAAAACTCGGGCCTCACTATAGTTCCTTTGACTATGTTTATTACGGATCGTGGTTTAGCTAAGGTAAATATTGCCCTGGCAAAAGGAAAAAAACTCTATGACAAAAGAGAAACCATAAAGGATAGAGACAATAAAAAGAGCCTTGATCGGATTAAGAAGAGTTTTAATAATTAAGACAAAAAAACTTAATGATCCAACAGCATAGATTTAGTTTTTATTCTCTAGCAGGGGTACAAACCTAAAAGAACCTAACTCTTTTTTTTCAAATTCCTTTTCAGATTTTCGAATAAATAAAGTCATAATCTGCTCGTCTATCCCAACCGGAATTACAAGCCTCCCTCCTATTTTCAACTGTTCCATTAATGGTTTTGGAACTTGAGGAGCTCCTGCGGTTACTATTATTCCGTCAAAAGGTGCTTCTTCGGGTAAACCTTTATACCCATCACCAAAAATGACTTTTTTAGGTCTATAACCCATTTTTTCAAAAAAGAGATTAGTTCTTTTAAACAGTTCCAATTGCCGTTCTATAGTATACACTTTTGCTTTTAAATAAAGTAATACCCCGGTTTGGTAACCGCTACCGGTGCCAATCTCCAAAATTTTTTGACCGGGTTTTATTTGTAATAACTCGGTCTGAAAAGCTACCGTATAAGGCTGGGAAATGGTTTGTTCAGCACCAATGGGAAATGCTTTATCCTGATAGGCATGATCCTCAAAACTACTGTCTAAAAATAAATGTCTGGGAATATTTCGAATGGCATCTATTACTTTTTGGTCTTTGATTCCTTTAGCCAGGAGGGCTTCTGCCAATTGGTTTCGCATTCCCCGATGTTTTAAGGTGTCTTTCACTTGTTTGGTTTTGATTTACGAAGTTATAGAATTCAAAAATAAAAAGGCGATTTTAAAATATCTCAATCACCGGAATTAAAATAACACTTTGAGCTAAAGAGATTCAAATGAACTTTTATAACAGAAACAATACAATATGCTTATTTTTGACAAAAACAAAGTTTATGCTTAAAGTTGGGGTCTTGGGTGCAGGACATTTGGGGAAAATACATTTACGTTTGCTTAACCAATCGCCAAAATATGAATTAATTGGCTTCTACGATCCGGACGCCATAAATGGAAAAAAGGTTTCGCAAGAATTTGGTTACACATATTTTGATAATTTAAATAAATTGATTGATGCAGCAGATGTTGTTGATATCGTAACGCCTACCTTATCTCATTTTGAATGTGCTAAAAAAGCAATTGAAAAGGGCAAGCATGTCTTTATGGAAAAGCCCATAACAAATACGTTGCAAGAGGCGGAAGAATTACTTTATTTGGAAAAAAAACATGGAATAAAAGGTCAAGTCGGACATGTAGAGCGATTTAACCCAGCATTTAAAGCGGTAAAAGACCAAATCAAAAATCCAATGTTTATTGAGGCACACCGCCTTGCAGAGTTTAATCCGCGGGGGACAGATGTACCGGTGGTGTTAGATTTAATGATTCATGATATTGATGCCATTCTGAGTGTGGTTCATTCCGAAGTTAAACAGATTAACGCCAGTGGTGTTTCAGTAATTAGCAATTCGCCGGATATTGCCAATGCCCGGATAGAATTTGAAAATGGTTGTGTGGCTAATTTAACAGCCAGCAGAATATCGCTTAAGAACATGCGCAAGTCCAGATTTTTTCAACGGGATGCTTATATTTCTGTAGATTTTCTAGAGAAAAAGGTGGAAGTGGTTCGTATGAAAGATGCCCCGGAGATTCCCGGTGATTTTGATATGATTCTACAAAATGCAGAAGGTGTTAAGAAACAGATTTATTTTGAAAACCCTGATATAGAAGCCAATAATGCCATTTTGGATGAGCTGGAAACCTTTGCTGATGCTATAAAAAATGACACTCCTCCCATAGTGACATTAGAACAAGGCACGCGGGCTTTAAAAGTAGCTTTACAAATTATAGCTTCATTTTAACCTGAATACAAATGAAAAAAATAGCAGTGATTGGTGCAGGTACAATGGGAAATGGAATTGCCCATGTTTTTGCCCAGAATGGATACAAGGTTAACCTAATAGATGTTTCAACGTTCGCCATAGAAATTGGTGTAGCCAATATTGCAGCAAACTTGGATAGAATGATTGCTAAAAACACAATTACCGAGAAAGATAAGCAGGTTACACTTCAAAATATTACTACTTATACAAATATAGAAGATGGTACTAAGAATGTAGATTTGGTAGTTGAAGCAGCTACCGAAAATCTGGACTTAAAACTGAAGATTTTTCGCGATCTGGAAGGGTATTGTAAAGAAAAGACCATATTTGCTACAAACACTTCTTCTATCTCTATTACTCAAATAGCAGCCGTTACAAAACGACCGGATAAGGTTATCGGCCTGCATTTTATGAATCCGGCACCCATAATGAAACTTATAGAAATCATTAGAGGTTATAGTACGTCACAGGAAACCATGGATTCTATGATGGAGGTTTCCCAAAGTTTGGGTAAAATAGCAACAGATGTAAACGATTATCCCGGCTTTGTAGCCAATCGTATTTTAATGCCCATGATTAATGAAGCTATTGAAGCACTGTATACCGGTGTCGCAGGAGTTTCCGAGATAGATACTGTTATGAAATTGGGAATGGGTCATCCAATGGGACCATTACAACTAGCAGATTTCATAGGTTTGGATGTTTGTCTTTCTATCTTAAATGTGCTCCATGAAGGATTTAAGAACCCCAAATATGCTCCCTGTCCTTTACTGGTAAATATGGTATTAGCCGGTAAACTGGGAGTTAAATCCGGAGCTGGTTTTTATGACTATTCCGGATCTAAAAAAGCGGAGAAAGTTTCCGAACGCTTTAATAAAAGAGAATAATATGCACATCTAAAGTACAATGTCAATTCAGCAACAATTAACCGCTATAAAAGCTACCTTACCGGAAAGAATTTGTTTAGTAGCTGTTTCCAAAACACAAAAGCCGTCCACAGTATTGGAGGCTTATAAAACAGGCCAGCGGATTTTCGGGGAAAACAAAGTACAGGAAATGGTTCAAAAATGGGAGACGCTTCCCAAGGATATTCAATGGCACATGATTGGTCATTTGCAAACCAACAAAGTCAAATACATGGCTCAGTTTGTCTCATTGGTACACGCGGTGGATAGTCTTAAGTTGCTCAAAGAAATTGATAATCAAGCCAAAAAACATAACCGTACCATTGATTGCCTTTTACAAGTCTATATTGCAGATGAAACAACTAAATTTGGATTGAATGAGGAAGAGTTATATGGTATTATTCAATCTCAGGAATTTAAAAGTTTAGGAAATGTAAAGGTGGTTGGACTAATGGGAATGGCCACTTTTACAGAGGATAAAGAAAAAATTAGAAGAGAGTTCCGCTATTTAAAATCGTTGTTTGATAAACTGAAAATGGAATTATCCGATATAAGCATATTATCCATGGGAATGAGCGGAGATTATGAGATAGCGATAGAAGAAGGAAGTACAATGGTGCGAATTGGAAGTAGCATTTTTGGAGCGCGAGGTTAGTGCTTAGTATACAAAACAAATTTAAAGAATAGGTTAATGTACGCTATACTAGATATAGAAACAACAGGTGGAAAGTACAATGAAGAGGGAATTACAGAAATTGCTATCCATAAGTTTGATGGTCATGATGTGGTGGATGTATTTATAAGTCTGATAAATCCGGAAAAGGAAATTCAACCCTTTGTTGTAAATCTAACCGGAATTAATAATAACATGCTTCGCACTGCCCCGAAGTTTTATGAAGTTGCCAAGCGCATTGTTGAAATTACCGAAAACGCCACTATTGTGGCGCACAACGCCCAGTTTGATTATAGAATTCTGCGGACCGAGTTTAGGCGACTCGGATTTAATTTTGAACGAAAAACATTGTGTACCGTAGATCTTTCCAAAAGCCTGTTGCCGGATGCGGATTCTTACAGTCTTGGGAAATTGGTACGTTCTCTGGGTATCCCTGTAAGTGATCGGCACAGAGCAAACGGCGATGCTTTAGCTACATTAAAGTTATTCAAATTATTACTTTCCAAGGATTTGGATAAATCCATCTTAAAAAGTATTGTTAGAGAAGAATCAACCGGCGAACTTTCCCCAAGACAATTGGATATTGTAGAACAGTTACCATCTGAAACCGGGATATACTATCTCTATAATAAAGATGGAGAAATTATTTATTTAAGTAAAAGCAGAAACATAAAAAAAAGGGTCAATCAGCATTTCACCAATGACGGCGGACACAATAGAAAACTACAAAAAGAGACCCGAAAAGTAACCTTTGAAAGGACGGGAAGTGAATTGGTTGCTTTTTTAAAGGAAAGCGAGGAATTGGCTCGTATACGCCCCATGTACAATTTAAGTTCTGATAAGAAACTATTTTCACATGCTTTGTATCAGTCCGTAAATGAAGGAGGGTATATTAAGCTGGAAATTGATAAAATAGACAGGAATAGAGAAGAAATAATTACCTTTAATAGTTCTGTTGCGGCAAGTAATTTTTTGCGTAGAATTACAGAGGAGTTTCAGTTGTGCGATAAATTAAACGGCTTGTCACAAGCCAAGAAGAATTGCTCAAAATACGACCAAGAAAAATGTATGGGAGCCTGTATTCAGAAAGAAGAACATCAGGAATATAATAAACGGGTTTCGCAAGCTTTACATACCTACAGCATTGCCAACAGAAACATGGTAATACTAGATAGAGGACGATCCCTGGGAGAACGTAGTGCCATTTTAATTAGGGATGGTGCTTTTAAAGGAATTGGTTTTTGCGATTTAAATCATCAGGTAAACAATAGAAGTATTCTGGAGTCTGTGATTGTTCCCATGCAAGGAAACAAGAATACAAATTATATTATAGAATCCTTTCTTCGAAAAAGTAAAGGTCATAAAATAGTAGAACTCAACGTGTAAATTTTGAAAGAAAACAACCCCCAAAATTGGAAAGATAAGGTTCATGAGATTATCTATGGAACGCACACTCCTGCGGGGCGACTTTTTGATCTTATTCTGCTTGTTGTTATTCTTTACAGTATTATCATTATCATGCTGGAAAGTGTACCGAGGTTTGATGAGAGGCATCACGGTTTTCTAAATATTTCGGAGTGGGTTGTCACCATTTTGTTTACCATAGAATATATCCTTCGGGTAATTTGTATAAAAAAACCGGAAAGGTATATTTTCAGTTTTCTGGGTATAATTGACTTACTTTCCACAATACCTAAATACTTGTCTTTTTTCTTTCCCGGTTCGCAATTTATCAGTGCGTTCCGAGTGTTGCGCCTATTACGGATTTTCAGGATTTTAAAACTGGCGCGATTTGTAGGGGAATCCAATAATTTGATAAGGGCTTTAAAAGCAAGTCGGACCAAGATTTTCGTTTTTGTTTTTTTTGTACTCATTGTTTCTGTTTTATTGGGCACGGTAATGTACCTTATAGAAGGATCTGAAAGTGGTTTTAACAGTATTCCGCATAGTGTGTATTGGACTATTGTAACATTAACCACAGTGGGATATGGCGATATAACCCCGCAGACCGGTCTGGGTCAAATAGTGGCCACCTTAATTATGATTATTGGTTATGGAATAATTGCTGTTCCTACAGGAATTGTGTCGGCTGAATATGTAGATTTTAAAAATAGGGCACGGCTGGAAGAGTCTGAAGTGTGTCCCAATTGTGTCTCAAAAATAATGAATAAAGAAGCTAAGTATTGTCATAAATGTGGTCATTTTCTTGATGACAATAAACCAAAATAAGTTTATTTGTCTCAATGATAAAGCTATAGTAGTCCTTAAAATGATAACTCCTACTTTTAAAACCATTGCGACAAGCTAAAAGAATCAATGCCCTGTGGATATTTTTAAAGCAGAAAAAGTGCTCATAGCTGTTGTCGGTCCAACCGGAATTGGTAAAACCCAACTCGCCATTAAAATTGCGCAGCATTTTAAGACAGCAATTATTTCTGCCGATTCCAGACAATTTTACAAGGAAATGCATATCGGTACCGCGGTTCCATCTCTTGAGGAACTCAATGCCGTGCCACATCATTTTGTACAACATATTCCTATTTTTCAAAATTATACGGTTGGGGATTTTGAGCGCGATGCCATAGCACTGTTGCACGAATTATTTAAGAAAAATGATGTTGTGGTAATGGTGGGCGGTAGCGGACTTTATATTGATGTGGTGATTAATGGCCTGGATGATTTTCCTGTGGTAGCACCAGAAATTCGCGAACAGTTAAAGGAATTATTTCAGAAAGAGGGTATTGCAGCACTTCAAAAGCAATTAAAAATGCTGGATCCGGTTTATTATGATCAGGTAGATGTAGCCAATCCCCATCGGTTGATGCGAGCACTTGAAATTTGTATAGGCACAGGAAAACCGTTTTCTTCTTTTTTAAATCGGAAAAGGGAAGCCCGTTTTTTTAAGAGTTGTGTTGTTGGGCTTGAGGCCGAAAGGAAAATCATTTACAATCGGATTAATGAACGGGTAGATCGCATGATGGAAGATGGCTTATTGAAGGAAGCAAAAGAACTTCTAGAAAATAGGCACCTCAATGCCCTGCAAACGGTGGGCTATAAAGAATTGTTCAATTATTTTGACGGACAATGGTCACTGGATTTTGCCGTATCCGAAATAAAGAAGAATACCAGAAGATTTGCCAAACGGCAAATGACCTGGTTTAAAAAGCGGGAAGAAGTGCTTTGGGTGGATTATCAA
>CAYTDS010000112.1:0-7139 GCA_964436555.1 uncultured Flavobacteriaceae bacterium
ACTACTGTATTCCATTCTTTACAAGCCCCGCACTGACCTACCCATTTGGCATATTGGGTGCCACAGTTTTGACAAAAAAAGGCTGTTTTAGTTTTCGCCATTGTCCCTTTTGGTTTGGCTAAAGATAAAACAAAGTTTAGACAGTAAAATTAGGTAATGAGTTTAGGAAAGAATAAGTTTCGAGGTATAATTGTAAAATAGCCGAAATGCTATTTTTTTAAACCAATTCAATAATTTCCGGAAAATAGTTACTATTTATTCTTCGAAACTAATACACATTAAAACCTATTTAAAATCCAAAATCGGCTTTAAGGGCATCCATTTTTTCCAAAGCCATTTCTTTGGTGAGAAAATCTATTTCTTTCATTCCAAAAGCTTTCTCAAAAGTACGTAAAGCTTTTTTTGGATCCCCCAACTGCTCATAATATTCTCCTTCAAAATAGAAGCCTAGCATGGTATCGGGATATTCTTTTTTGCAAAGATCGCTTAATGGTTTTAAGGATTCAAAATCTTGCTTTTTACGGCATCCGGCATAAATGGCCATAATGTCATTAAGGTCCACTTTTTTTCTAAAACCAAATAGACTTTCAATTGTGCCATATTTAGTTTCCAGATAGTTGTATACAGGTTCTTCAGAGGTCAACAATTTTTCTTTGTATTCCTTTGGGCTAATAGGTTTAAACATTCCGAAAATATCATCAAATGCTTTTCCGATTCCATATGCTACCACGGAAACATGATCTGCTGTTGCATAGGTGTCGAACGAATACATCAGGGATTCGCTTTTTATTTCCTTAAGTGCCTTATCCATTGTTGAAATTCTAGACGTGTATTCACTTTTTTCACCTTCAACAACTAAACTGTAAAAAATCTTTTTTTTCATCGATGTTAATTGTGCGGGGACTCTTGCTTCCATTTCCGGTGCCAGTACCGGAGCAATGCTTATGTAAGCATTGAAAAGAGATTCTTCCTTAAAAAGATAAAAATTACCAAAATTGGCTGTTATATCATATCCAACAAATATTTTAAATGGGGCGATATTATACGATGTTTCCAGATACGGAATAAGCTCCATTCCAATAAATTCGTAGAACTTTATTCCTTTATCTGTTGGAAGGCCACTAATGGGATCAAAAGCACAATCATCGAGCCGAACGCTATTCTTGCTTTGATTTATACCAACAATGATGGCCTGAGGCATTCCATGAAATGTGCTGTAAAATTTAGCATTTGCTACTACATGATCAAAAAGGTACTCCGCATCTAAGACCACAATAAGTGGATATTTTTTCTCTTTAGTATAGTTTTCAGGGAAATAGTAGTTCACATCCCTTCTTTCCTGGAGTTTAAAACTTTCAAAGATTTCTTGTTTTACTTGAGCAGTGGCTCCAAAACAAAGCAGAATTATGATAGTGGTTATAAATGATTTCATTGGTTATAATTTCTTTTCAAAAGTTATATGGAACTGCGCATTTTTAGCCATAGTTCTATATCGCTAACTTTATGCTCAGTTTCATCTGATATTGAGAAGGATATTATTTATCCTTGTTCAATAACGGCAGTAACAGAAAAGATATTGCACCAAAAATAACTACCATTAAGGTTTGAGTTATCCAAACAATCCAGCCAAAAGCATCGCCGGACACAGCACTAATACCAAAAATGGCAAGTGCCTTGCTTACCGCAATTGGGTAAAACCCTATGCCACCATTGGTTGTTGCCATGGCAAATGCGCCTGCAACGAAAGCCACCATTAACTGGCTAATACTTAAATTTATAGTTTCCGGAACAGTATATTTAATGACCCAAAGCATGGCTATATAACAAAGCCAGATAAAAATGGTGTGAAAAACAAATGGCCATTTTTTCTTCATTTTGAAAATACTCAAAACACCGTCCAATAACCCTTTTAGAAATCCTTTTATTTTTATAGCTAGTTTATGGGTTGATTTTTTGATAAATACTAAAAACAGCAACAGACTCAGAATACCCATACCAAGTAGTATCACAAGCCCTTTTATATTAAAGCCTTTATTTTGAAGGAACTCAACAATAATATCTGTTTGTAAAAACAAGGTAATTAAAACAACAAACAGAAGCATTATTACATCTATAACGCGCTCAGTAACCACAGTTCCAAAGCCTTTTTCAAAAGGCACTTTTTCATAAGTTGCCAATGCAGTTGCTCTAAGTATTTCTCCTGTTCTTGGGATACCTAAATTTGCAAAATAAGCCATGAGTATAAGAAATATATTATTGATCACTTTTGGCTTATATCCCAAAGGCTGTAAAAGATAATTCCAACGAATAGCTCGGGATAAATGACCTAGAACACCAATTAGAACGGAGATACCTACCCAAAATAGATTAACCTCTTTAATATATTTTAGGATTTGCCCTCTATCCTCGGGAGAAGTGTTATTGTAAGAATACCAAATTAAAAATATCCCAATTGCAATTGGTAAGAGTAGCTTTAAAGCTTTTTTTATAGAGTCTTTCAAAACTAAGTAAGCAAGTTGGTTTCCTCATTAGGGAAAATTAGTGCAGGGTTAAAGACTTTGGCTTCTTCAATGTCCATTATGGCATAGGTTATAAGAATCAAAGTATCTCCAACAGCAACCTTTCTGGCGGCAGCTCCGTTCAAAGTTACCTCACCACTTTTTCTAGGACCGGGAATTGCATATGTTTCTAAGCGTTCTCCATTATTGTTATTTACAATTTGTACCTTTTCTCCCCTTATAATATTGGCAGCATCCATCAAATCTTCATCAATGGTGATACTACCTATATAATTCAAATCTGCCCCCGTAACTTTTACGCGGTGAATTTTAGATTTTAAAACTTCTATTTGCATGGCACAAAGTTAATAAATTAGAGGGCTATATTATCTATCAGACGAACATCCTGAACATATACGGAAATAAAAGCCCTATAGGTCTTGCCTTTTTGTTTTCGTATTACAGGCCGTAAAGTATCTGATGTTGTTATTTCTACATATTCCAATCTTAGTTCTGGATGTTTTTTAAATTCAGCTTTAACCCATTCCAACACTTTTTTAGCACTTTTTGTGCCAAATTGTATTTTGGCTTCTTGAAGAATTTTAAAGATTAATGCAGCGTCTTTTTTTTCTGCATCAGATAGTCTTTCGTTTCTAGAACTCATAGCTAGCCCACTAGATTCCCTAATGATCGGACAACCAATAATAGTTGTTGAAATCTTCTTTATTTCAACTAATTTTCTGATTATTTGGAGTTGCTGATAATCTTTTTCACCAAAATAGGCCCGGTTGGGCTGCACTAATTTTAGTAGTTCTTCAACTATGGTCCCAACACCATTAAAATGATTTGGTCTAAATACGCCTTCCATAACAGTATCTAAACCTTTAAAATCATACGTTTTAGAAACAATACTATCTGAATATATTTCATTTACAGAGGGGTAAAAAATAACAATTTCCTCAGAAACTTCTTTTAGCAAGGCCGTATCTCTCTCAATGGTTTTAGGATATTTCCGTAAATCATCCGGATTATTAAATTGCGTTGGATTAACAAAAATACTTACCACCAAAGCATCATTTTCCTTAAAAGCTATTTTAACCAAAGCAAGATGTCCTCTGTGCAAAGCACCCATAGTGGGGACCATGCCAATAGTCTTTTCTTTTTTAAGAGAAGAACGGAAAGTCCTGAGTTCATTTTTAGTTGTGATAACCAACATAAATTTGTGTTATGGGGGAGCAAACTTACTATAATTAAGGCTAATCTGCATAATTTTTGTAATTTTGCACCGACGTTAGCCCGATAAATAAAATATTACCTTTATGAATGGTAAAAAGATATTGTTTGTATCTTCCGAATTAGTGCCCTACCTACCAGAGAACGAAGTTTCCTTAATGTCTTACGAAGCGCCAAGAATGGTTAACAGTAATGGAGGCCAAATTCGCATTTTTATGCCAAGATATGGTAACATTAATGAACGTAGGCATCAATTACATGAGGTAATTCGATTATCGGGAATGAATTTAGTTATTAATGATATGGATATGCCTTTAATAATTAAGGTAGCATCTATTCCCAGAGAAAGGATACAGGTTTATTTCATTGATAATGAAGAATATTTTAAGCGTAAGGCTACTTTTACTGATGAAAATGGAAATCTTTTTCCTGATAATGATGAACGAGCTATTTTCTTTGCGAAGGGAGTTGTTGAAACAGTAAAAAAACTGAATTGGTCTCCTGATATTATACACGTTCATGGTTGGATGGCCTCACTCCTTCCTCTTTACCTAAAGCATTTCTTTTTAGATGAACCGCTTTTTGCAGACAGTAGAATTGTAACCTCTGTTTATGCCAAAGGTTTTGATGATGAGTTAGATCCTGAACTATTCAATAAAATTGCCTTTGACGGGATTGCTGAAGAGCATATTAGCGTGTTGAAATCTCCCAACTATAATAATTTGTTAAAGGTTGCAGTAGATTTTTCAGATGCAGTTATTTTAGCGGCGGAAGATATTCCCGAAGATTTATTTAAACACATATCCAACCTTCAAAAACCTGTGTTGCCATATGTTTCTTTACAAGCGTTTGAAGAGGCCTATGCGAATTTTTATAACACTGAAGTCTTAAAATAAATTACATGAAATTTTTATATCGAATTGTATGTTCCGCCATCTTGGCTTTACTGTCAATAACAGCCTTTGTTTCTTGTGAGGAGGAAGTGCTTACAATTGGTTCCGGAATGGTTCCCAGAGAACCCTTTATCTATGACAAGGCCGTGTATGATGTCTTTGCCTACAATAGGAAAATTAATGCTGTAGAAACCAATAAACTACCATTATATCAGTTGGGATCTTATGTGGATCCTGTTTATGGAAAAACAGAGGCGCGGATAACCTCTCAGTTGAGTCTTTCAAGTTCCAACCCCACCTTTGGGAATTTCCCCCAGCAAACAGAGAATAATTCCCAATCAGACGGAAATAATAATACTATTCAAGAAAACGAAAGAGTAAAGGAGGTATTTCTATATATTCCTTACCTAAGGCCTGGAAACCCTGACAGAGACGGAGATGGTGTTGATGATGAATTTGATGTAGATCCGGACGATCCAAATAGCGATTCTGACGGGGACGGACTAACAGATAACCAAGAAAGGATTTTAGGTACAGACCCTTTGAATCCGGATACGGACGGAGATGGTATTTTGGATGGCGAAGATGATAACACAAATGTTGTAAGGACTCCCAAGCGTTTTGCCTTAGACAGTATATTTGGTAATAGAGAGGCTCCTTTTAATCTAAAAGTTGAACGTTCTACCTACTTTTTAAGAGATTTAGATCCCGGGGCTAATTTTCAAGAGGCACAGGCTTATTTTTCAAATCAACAGTTTTCTCCGAATTTTGTTTCAGATGTTTTGTTTGATGGTGAGGTAACGATTAGCGATATGGAAATGCTTTTCTTTAAAGAAGATGATCCTGAAACGGAAGATGTTGATGAATCAAAGGAGGTTGAAACTGCCTTAACCCCCGGAATAAGAGTTCCTTTAAATGTTGCCTTCTTTCAAACAAATATTATGGACAAAGAAGGGAGTACAGAACTGATAAGTGATGCCAACTTTAAAGAGTTTTTACGAGGAATTCATTTGTCGGTTACTCCAACCGCAGGGGATATTTTGCTGTTATTAGATTTATCCTTGGCGAACATAACCATAGATTATGAGTTTGATAGGGTAGATAACAATGACACCTCTATCCCGGAGGATGACACTATTGTGGTAGAAAAGAGAAGTTATCCAATGCGGTTGATAACCAGAGAAACTTCGCAAACTGGTGTTGTAACAACAAGAGGAAATGCAGTAAATACCTTTGTTAACGAAGCCTATCCTGGCTCTGTTTTAGACAACTTGGATACGAATGCAAATGCCTCTAGAATTTATTTAAAGGGTGGTGCCGGAGTTTTTAGTGAAATAAAGTTGTTTGATGAAAATAACGGACAAGAGATTATCAATGAAATTAAGGCTAACAATTGGATTATCAATGAAGCAAACCTTGTTTTTTATGTAGACAGGAATGCCCTTGATGTTGCCGGGAATGGTATTGAACCACCAAGATTGTATTTGTTTAATGCGGAGACCAACGTCCCCTTGTATTTTAGATCGGATAATCTGAGTCAAATCTCATCTTTGGGATCTTTTTTGAATTATGACGGGCGTCTTCAAAAATCGGGCGATAAAGGGGTCAAGTACAAAATAAGAATCACTGAACATATAAATAACTTGGTGATAAGAGATTCTACCAATGCAACTTTAGGACTTACGCTAACTTCAGATATTCGAGTAGCTAACGTAAAGAAAGCACTTTTAAACGCATCAGAAAAGAATCTTCCTACGATGTCTACAATTAATCCTTTTGGGACTGTACTATATGGAAGTAATGTAGGTCCGACCGAAGAAGATAAAAAATTGAAGTTAGAGATTTTTTATACGAAATCTAATTAATTTCGCTGCTGATACCATACGCAGTTTTTTTGCGTTATTCAACTGAATAGAAAAGCATAGTACTCTTGCTTTAACTATCTTTGATGCTATTCGGTAACTTATTGAAATTCAAAAATATACAGTTAAATTATGTGTGGAATTGTAGGATATATTGGGCATAGGGATGCTTATCCAATAATTATTAAAGGGCTACAAAGACTGGAGTATCGTGGTTATGACAGTGCGGGAATTGCACTATATAACGGTGCGGATATACAACTTTCTAAAACAAAAGGAAAAGTAGAAGACCTTAAGAATAAATCAGAAAAAAATATTTCATTAAAAGGACAACTAGGTATTGGGCATACGCGTTGGGCTACCCACGGGGTTCCAAATGATGTCAACTCACATCCGCATTATTCTAATTCCGGAAACCTTATAATTATACACAACGGCATTATTGAGAACTACGAATCAATTAAAAAGGAGTTAAGCAATAGAGGTTACACGTTTACTTCAGATACAGATACTGAAGTCTTGGTAAATTTAATTGAAGAGGTAAAAATTAAAGAAGGTGTAAAACTCGGAAAAGCAGTTCAAATTGCTTTAAATCAGGTTGTTGGAGCATATGCCATTGCAGTTTTTGATAAAGAAAAGCCTGATGAAATTGT
>CAYTDS010000113.1:0-1802 GCA_964436555.1 uncultured Flavobacteriaceae bacterium
ATGAAGGGGCGGATGAATGGCGTTATAGCGATGGAACGTCTTTAAAAGGAACTGTGGTACTTCCTAATGGCAAAGAAGTAAATGCCGATGAGGTACAGGAACCTATAAGCGATGAAATCTATTATATTTCTCCTGATAAATGTACAGAGTGTGTAGGGTTCCACGAAGAACCTCAGTGCGCCGCTGTTTGCCCGGTAGATTGCTGCGTCCCTGATGAAAATCACGTGGAGACTAAAGAAGCACTTTTGGGTAAGCAACAGTTTATGCATCCGGAATAAAATAAAAATCAATGAAATAAAAATCCCGAGCGACTAAAGCTTGGGATTTTTTGTTTTAATGTAGCGCTAACCGGACTTAAAAACTATCTTTGCACCCTTAAATTTTCAATATGAAAGCAGGTATTGTAGGATTACCAAATGTAGGGAAGTCCACTCTTTTTAATTGTTTGTCTAATGCAAAAGCGCAAAGTGCAAATTTTCCTTTTTGTACTATTGAGCCTAATATTGGCGTGGTAAATGTACCGGATTCTCGTTTACAGAAATTGGAAGAGCTTGTAAATCCGGAGCGTGTTTTACCGGCAACCGTAGAGATAGTAGATATTGCCGGTTTGGTAAAAGGAGCTAGCAAGGGAGAAGGTTTAGGAAACCAGTTCCTTGGTAATATTAGGGAAACCGATGCAATTTTACATGTATTGCGCTGTTTTGATAATGATAATATTGTTCATGTTGACGGATCTGTAAATCCAATTCGTGATAAGGAGACCATAGATATGGAACTTCAGTTAAAGGATTTGGAAGCGGTGGATAAGAAATTAGAAAAAGTGAAGCGTGCGGCAAAAACAGGAAATAAAGAAGCTCAAAAAGAAGAAACGGTATTGTTGAAATTAAAAGAGGAATTAGAAAAAGGAATTTCGGTTAGAGCAATATCATTTTCTATTGAAGATAGAAAGCAATTTGTTGCGCCATTACAACTCATTACAGATAAGCCGGTGCTCTATGTTTGTAATGTAGATGAAGTATCTGCGGCTACCGGTAATTCCTATGTAGACAAAGTGAAAGCAGCTACCGCTAATGAAAATGCCGAAGTTATTGTCTTAGCTGTTGGGACTGAGGCCGACATCACCGAACTGGAAACTTATGAAGAAAGGCAAATGTTCTTAGAAGACCTTGGATTAACAGAAGCGGGTTCCGCGAAGTTGATACGCGGAGCATACAAATTATTAAATCTAGAAACCTATTTTACTGCTGGAGTAAAAGAGGTGCGTGCCTGGACCATTCCCAAAGGCGCAACCGCTCCTCAAGCTGCGGGGGTTATTCATAGCGATTTTGAAAAAGGATTTATACGTGCAGAGGTTATCTCTTATAATGACTACATTACCTATGGTAGTGAAACCAAAGTAAAAGAAGCCGGTAAGATGAGGGTAGAAGGGAAGGAATACATTGTAAAAGATGGTGATGTGATGCATTTTAGGTTTAATGTGTAGCAGATATATCATATACTTTTAAATCCTTGGACTTCCTTTAACTATCTCACAATTCGTATAATACTTATTAAATTAGTTAAAGAATAAAGAAATCAAGATTCAAGAAAAGAAGCTTTAAATTCCTTATTTTTTTGAATCAATTAACTGTTTAACTAAGCACTTGGATGCCTCAATTTTGCTGAGGCTTAGTTCCTTTTCATAAATTAGAAAGGGAATGGCTATCAACAAAAGGATTGTGCTCATTGTTAATTACTTTAATTTACAGGGGTTTTATCTTTTTGGAACACTTGCTATATTAGCGTGCACTTCGCACAAACCC
>CAYTDS010000113.1:1902-7068 GCA_964436555.1 uncultured Flavobacteriaceae bacterium
GGGGTTTTATCTTTTTGGAACACTTGCTATATTAGCGTGCACTTCGCACAAACCCCAAAATATGGCAGATAACACCCAATATACAGAAGATAATATACGGTCACTGGATTGGAAGGAGCATATCCGCCTACGTCCTGGTATGTACATTGGTAAGCTGGGTGATGGTTCTTCTGCTGATGATGGTATCTACATCCTGTTGAAAGAAACAATAGACAACTGTATCGATGAGTTTGTCATGGGTGCCGGGAAGACTATTGAAATTACTATCAAGGACAATGTGGTTGATGTACGCGACTACGGTCGTGGAATTCCACTTGGAAAATTGGTAGATGTAGTTTCTAAAATGAATACAGGGGGAAAGTACGATACCCGTGCCTTTAAAAAATCAGTAGGTTTAAATGGGGTAGGAACTAAGGCTGTCAATGCGCTTTCAAGTTTCTTTAGAGTACAATCATCCCGGGATAATTTGCTGAAGTCGGCAGAATTTAGTGAAGGCAATCTGGTTGCCGAAGAAGGACCTTCTGAAACCACCAAAAGAAAGGGCACAAGGGTCACCTTTACTCCGGATGAGTCAATCTTTAAAAAATACAAGTTTAGAAGTGAGTATGTAGAGCGCATGCTTAAGAACTACGTATATCTCAATCCGGGGCTAACGATACTATTTAATGGGGAGAAGTTTTATTCAGAAAATGGTCTTAAAGATCTTTTAGAAGATAATAATAGCGCAGATGATATGGTTTATCCAATTATTCACTTAAAGGGAGATGATATTGAAGTAGCCATAACACACAGTAAATCACAGTATAATGAAGAATATCATTCTTTTGTAAATGGGCAACATACCACTCAAGGAGGAACGCACTTATCTGCGTTTAGAGAGGCGTTGGCTAAAACGATACGGGATTTTTACGGCAAAAACTATGAGGCTGCAGATATTCGAAAATCGGTCATCGCTGCTGTAGCTATTAAGGTAATGGAGCCGGTTTTTGAAAGTCAGACAAAAACCAAGCTTGGTTCTACCGATATGGGCGGGGAATTGCCTACTGTACGCACATACATCAACGATTTCGTCGGGACCCAATTGGATAATTTTCTGCATAAAAATCCTGAAACTGCAGATGCTTTGCAGCGAAAGATTATGCAGGCAGAGCGAGAAAGAAAGGAGCTTTCAGGTATTCGAAAACTAGCTAAAGACAGGGCAAAGAAGGCAAGTCTACATAATAAAAAACTAAGAGACTGTAGGGTACATTTAGGAGACACTAAAAACGATCGTAGCTTGGAAAGTACCCTTTTTATTACCGAAGGCGACTCAGCATCTGGCTCTATTACCAAATCCAGAGATGTTAATACACAAGCTGTTTTCAGTCTACGAGGTAAGCCTTTAAATTCTTATGGAATGTCTAAAAAGATTGTTTATGAGAATGAAGAATTTAACCTCTTGCAGGCTGCATTGAATATTGAGGAATCTATGGAGGATTTGCGATACAATAAAATTGTAATAGCCACAGATGCAGATGTGGATGGGATGCATATTCGTTTACTCCTGATTACCTTTTTTCTGCAATTCTTTCCGGAGTTAATAAAAGAGAATCATTTATATATTTTACAAACACCCTTATTCCGGGTTCGTAACAAAAAAGAAACATTTTACTGCTATAGTCATGAAGAAAAATTGGCAGCAATTGAAAAACTCTCGGGAAAGCCTGAAATTACTCGTTTTAAAGGATTGGGAGAAATTTCTCCGGACGAATTTCAGCATTTTATAGGGGAAGATATTCGATTAGAGCCTGTAATGTTGGACAAGGCTATGTCCATAGAAAATTTATTAGAATTTTATATGGGTAAAAATACGCCAGACAGACAAGAATTTATCATCAATAATCTTAAAGTAGAATTGGACCTAATTGAAGAAAATTAATGGCTAATCAAATCATTACATAGTCTCAGTGTATGGAAGATAATGAAGAACTGAACACTTTACCAAACGAAAATCAGGACTCTCCTCAAGATACGCTTACCAAGGTTACGGGAATGTACAAAGACTGGTTTTTGGACTATGCGTCGTATGTTATTCTTGAACGCGCAGTACCTGCAATCGAGGACGGATTTAAGCCTGTGCAGCGCAGAATAATGCACGCTTTAAAGGAATTGGATGATGGTCGCTATAACAAGGTAGCTAATGTTGTTGGACATACTATGCAATATCATCCACATGGCGACGCAAGTATTGGCGATGCGATGGTTCAAATAGGGCAGAAAGAACTGCTAATAGATACTCAGGGCAACTGGGGTAATATTTTAACCGGAGATGGCGCGGCGGCTCCGAGATATATTGAGGCTCGCTTATCTAAATTTGCTCTCGAGGTTGTTTTTAGTCCCAAGATTACGGAGTGGCAACTTTCGTATGATGGAAGAAAAAAAGAACCGGTTAATCTTCCGGTGAAGTTTCCCTTGCTACTAGCTCAGGGAGCGGAGGGAATTGCAGTGGGACTCTCCACTAAAATTCTACCTCATAATTTTATAGAGCTTATAGATGCATCAATAAAACACTTAAAGGGACAGCGATTTATTATATATCCGGATTTTCCGACAGCGGGAATTATAGATGTTGCTAATTACAATGATGGGTTAAGAGGGGGAAGAATTCGCGTACGTGCAAAAATATCCCAATATGATAGGAATACTTTGGTTATAAATGAGATACCATACGGAACTAATACCTCTACTTTAATTGATTCTATTTTAAAGGCCAATGAAAAAGGGAAAATTAAAGTAAAAAAAATTGAAGATAATACAGCTGCTCAGGTAGAGATTTTAATCCATTTACCACCGGGTATTTCGCCAGACAAAACCATTGACGCTTTGTATGCATTTACTGCTTGCGAATCGTCTATATCTCCTCTTGGTTGTATTATTGAAGACAATAAACCGCTATTTATTGGCGTAACAGAAATGTTGCGACGCTCAACAGATTACACTGTGGAGTTATTGAAAAGGGAATTGGAAATTCAGCTAAACGAGTTGGAAGAGCAGTGGCATTTTGCGTCACTTGAGCGAATCTTCATAGAAAATAGAATTTATCGTGACATTGAAGATGAAGAAACCTGGGAGGGTGTTATAACCGCTATAGACCAAGGGCTGAAGCCTTTTACTGGCCACTTGAAAAGAGCAGTTACAGAAGAAGATATTCTCCGTCTTACGGAAATACGAATTAAGAGAATATCAAAATTCGATCTGGATAAGGCAACTCAGTTATTGGAGAGCCTGGAAGGAAAAATTGCAGAAGTTAAGCACCATTTGGCGCATCTTATTGATTTTGCTATCAATTATTTTAAAAATCTAAAAACTACCTACGGAAAAGGAAGGGAGCGAAAATCAGAAATAAGAACCTTTGACGACATAGAGGCTACTAAAGTAGTAATACGCAATACTAAACTTTACGTTAATAGGGAGGAAGGTTTTGTGGGAACTTCTTTGAAAAGGGATGAGTATGTGGCCGATTGTAGCGATATTGATGATATTATTGTATTCACTAAAGATGGACAAATGACTGTAACCAAGGTGGATGCTAAAACCTTTATTGGGAAAAATATTATTCATGCGGCCGTTTTTAAGAAAAAAGATAATCGCACTATTTATAACCTTGTCTACAAAGATGGTAAAGGAGGACCTAGCTACATTAAGCGATTTAACGTAACAGGAATTACCAGAGATAAACCTTACGACCTTACCAATGGTACGCCTAATTCGGAAATCCTTTATTTTTCTGAAAACCCCAATGGGGAGGCAGAGGTTATCACTATACTTTTACGGCAGGCAGGAAGTGTAAAAAAATTGAAATGGGATATAGACTTTGCTGATGTATTAATAAAAGGAAGAGCATCTAAAGGAAATATTGTTACAAAATACAGTATTAAGCGTATTGAACTAAAAGAAAAAGGAGTTTCTACTTTAAAACCCAGAAAAATTTGGTATGATGATATCGTAAGGCGATTAAATGTAGATGGTAGAGGAGAATTGTTGGGAGAATTCAAGGGGGATGACCTTTTGCTCATTGTTACCCAAAAGGGTCTTGTGAAGACTATAGCCCCGGACCTTACAAATCATTTTGATGACGATATGATTGTTCTGGAAAAATGGAACCCAAGAAAGCCATTGTCTGTTATTTATTATGAGGGAGAAAAAGAAAGATACTATGTGAAGCGGTTTCTTATTGAGAATGAGAATAGGGAAGATACTATCATTTCGGAGCATCCAAAATCATTTTTAGAGTTGATAGCTACTGATTGGCGCCCGGTTATAGAAATTGAATTTGCTAAAATAAGGGGAAAGGAGCATAAACAAAACCAAATAGTTGATTTAGAAAGTTTTATATCCATTAAGGGAATAAAAGCTTTAGGCAATCAGTTAACTTCAGAGAAGGTAAAAAGTATAAGTGCATTGGAACCCAAGCCCTTTGAAGAACCGGAAGAGCAAGCTCCAGAAGACATCGATGTGGTAGATGAGGAGACGCTTTCTGACATAGACGAGGAAATTCCAAAAAGGGCTGGAGATTCTGATCAGCCAACACTTTTTTAAAACTAAAAAGAATGTTTTATTCCCTCATACCATTCAAATAATCTTATATTAGCCAATATTAATTTGCATTATGGATTTTACAAACCCCCTTGTATACGGAGTACCTTGTTTTATAGCTTTTATCTTACTGGAATTAACATATAGTAAAACCCACGGAGACGATCATTTATATGACTGGAAGGACTTGTTTGCCAGTGGGTTTATGGGTATTGGCTCAGCTATAATAGCACCCTTGATAAAAGTTGTTTCGGCTATAGTTATTTTTGAGTTTGTTTACGAACTTTTTAATCCGCTAACGAATGGTGTTCGTATGAATATCATGGGGTACCAATCCTTTGGTTATGCCTGGTATATATGGATTTTATGTCAACTCGCAGATGATTTTACCTACTACTGGTTTCACAGAGCCAATCATGAAATACGCATTTTGTGGGCGGCTCACATTGTACACCATTCTTCTGATAATTTTAATTTGGGTACTGCAGTAAGGAATGGGTGGTTCACTATTTTGTATAAACCATTTTTTTACATGTGGATGCCGGCTATTGGTTTCCCGCCGGAAATGGTTGTTGTATGTTTAGGAATTGA
>CAYTDS010000114.1:0-2242 GCA_964436555.1 uncultured Flavobacteriaceae bacterium
GTCATCGAATCAAATAAGGCACTACCTTGGAAGACCATTCCCATTTCCTGGCGTAAATCTCTTTTCTCAGCATCAGAAAGTTCAGAGTAAACTTTACCATCATAACTAATAGTACCCTGATCTGGAACAAAAAGGCCTAAAAGGCACTTCAAAAAAACTGTTTTACCCGAACCGCTTTGCCCTATAACCAAGTTTGTCTTTCCTTCATGAAAGGAAGTGGAGATACCTTTTAAAACTTCGGTTTCTCCAAAGGACTTATGTATGTTATTAACTTCTATCATTAGCCTAGTAGCATTTGTGTTAATACGTAGTTTAAAATAATAATTACAACACTTGTCCATACAAAAGAGGTTGTGCTTGCCTTGCCCACTTCCAAAGCACCACCTTTCATATAATAACCATGGAAAGAGGGAATGGTTGCAATAACAAATGCAAAAACCATGGTCTTAATAAACGAATAGGTTACATGAAAAGGAATAAATTCCATTTGCAATCCCTCTACAAAATCAGCGCTGGAACTAAAACCTCCAAAAACCCCTGCAATCCATCCGCCCAATATACCAACATACATGGCAATTGCAATCGCAAAAGGATACATCATAAGTGCTATAATTTTGGGAAAAACCAAATAATTTAGCGAGTTGACACCCATTACTTCTAAAGCATCTATTTGTTCTGTTACCCGCATAGTACCAATACTACTGGTTATATAAGAACCAACCTTACCGGCCATTATTATAGATGTAAACGTGGGAGCAAATTCTAATATTACGGACTGACGCGTTGCAAAACCTATTAAGCTTCTGGGTATTAATGGATTAGTAAGATTCAATGCAGTTTGTATTGTGACTACACCCCCAATAAAGAAGGCAATAAAAATTATTATACCCAAAGAACCAAAAATAAGCTCGTCTATTTCCTTTAGAATTAGGGTTCTCATCACCGACCATTTTGTTGGCTTTTTGAAAACCTCTCGTATCATTATAAAATAGCTACCAATAGACGCTAAATAATTCATAAGTTGCAAATAGACTTCCTGGCTGTAAAAATAGCAATATTAGATTTCATTTAACCTTCAATTAATCTTTTAAGTGTTTATTTATTTAAATTTGTGCTCATTCATTTGTAAATAAAATAAAATGCGATTTTGCTACTTGGTTTTGTTTTTCTTAATACTGGGATTACAAAACCCAATCAATGCCCAAAGAAAATCAAAAGAAAAAATTTCCGAAGAAAGTATCGGGTCTTCAAGCGCACCCCCTAAACTGGTGGTAGGTATCGTTGTAGATCAAATGCGGTATGATTATTTAACACGATTTTGGGGACACTATGGCGAAGGTGGATTTAAACGCTTGATAAACGGTGGATTCAATTGTAAAAACAATCATTTTAATTATGCACCTACCTATACAGGACCTGGACATGCCTCCGTTTACACAGGAACCACTCCTTCAACCCACGGTATAATTGGCAATGATTGGTATGACAAGGAAGCGAATAAGAAAGTTTATTGCGCAGGTGATGACAGATTTACTTCTGTAGGAACGGCTTCTAATGCCGGTCAAATGTCGCCCCATAGAATGAATGTTACAACCATTACAGATCAATTACGGCTCCATACACAAATGAGAGGAAAGACTATAGCAATTTCTTTGAAGGACAGAGGAGCAGTACTTCCGGGCGGACATACTGCAAATGGTGCTTATTGGTTTCATGGAGACACGGAAGGAAGTTGGATTACAAGTTCCTTTTACATGAGTAGTTTGCCAAAATGGGTTACTGATTTTAACAGTTCAAACAAAGTTGAGCAATATAGAAAGCCGTGGACCACTCTTAGAGATATCAAGACATATGTAGAAAGCGGATTAGATAACACTGCTTATGAAGGTCTTTTTAAGGGGGAAACAATGCCTACTTTTCCTCATGATATCCCAAAGCTTTGGGAAGAAAATGGTCATTTTGATATTTTAAAGGATACACCTTTTGGTAATACAATGGTTGTAGATTTTGCAATTGCAGCTTTAACAGGAGAAAGTCTAGGAACCGATTCTGTTACTGACTTTTTAGCAATCAGTTTTTCCAGTACGGATTATATCGGTCATAAATTTGGAGTTAATTCAAAAGAAGTACAAGACACTTATTTACGATTAGATCAGGATTTGGATCAACTTTTAAAAGCGTTGGACAAGCATGTTGGTTTAGGTGATTATACCGTTTTTTTGACTGCTGACCATGCAGCAAT
>CAYTDS010000114.1:2342-4937 GCA_964436555.1 uncultured Flavobacteriaceae bacterium
TATGACACTCACGTTCCGTTATTATTTTATGGCAAAGGCATACCTACAGGACAAACAGTAAGGAAAACAGTAATCTCCGATATTGCGCCTACATTAGCTGTTTTGCTTGGTATTGCATATCCCAATGGTAATACAGGAGAACCAATTATTGAGGTACTGGAGTAAACCAAATAATTATTTCAAAATAATTTTGATTTCATATTTTTCCAGCGTAGTTGCCTAATAAAAGCACCCTCTTCATTTGAAACTAAAAAAGGAACTTTCTCTCTTTGGGCTTTAAAATAACCTTTTAGATTGTGGTAAAAGACCTTTGCTTTTTTTTGTTTTAATGCCATTTTTGCTGAAGCAATAATTGTAATCCAAAATCCATAGCGCATGGTATACATAGCTTTTCCTTGGAGCAATTTTGCCTTTTTATTGTAGGCATTACCAATAGGGCGCAAATGTTTTACTTGTAAGGAGTTTTCGGTAATAATCTCAAAACCATGGTATTTTGCCAGTAACTCATCAACCGTATCCCAACCCATCGCATTCTTAAGACCCCCTATAGCCTGGAAGCAATTTTTTGAATAAGATTTAAAGGCTCCCCGAACATGATCTTTGTCCATTGGGTGGTTGAGTTTCCATTCTCCTGAAGGTTCTTGTTCAAAGGCAAAGCCACCAACAATCCCTGCTCTGGGATGTGCTTTGAAAAGCGAAGTAATCTTTTCAAAATAATGGTCGGGAAGTATTATGTCTGCATCCAACTTAACTATAAAATCATAATCTATTTTGATTTTATCTAAGCCTTGTGCAAAAGCATTAACTACTTTACTACCCGGCATGTGTGCGGTGGATGAGGTAATGTTGAGCTTTTCAAAAAGTTGCGGATTGTTTATTACAAAATGATCTAATATCGCTTCGGTTTTATCCGTAGAATTGTCGTTTACCACCACTACTTTTTGCGGAAGCAAGCTTTGCTTCAGTATAGAATTAAGTGTTAAGCTCAAAAAAGCTTCCTCATTGTGCGCAGGAATTATAATACAATAGTTCATTCCAGTAGTATAAAAGACCGATTTTATCTTTTTGGCAAGACCGCTTTAAAATTTATTCTTTCGCACTGCATATACTATATAGTATCTTGGAACAAAAAGTCGGAGCAATGGGCGTATACCAATTTTTTTTGTTGGATTTGTCCATTTTGCCCTATCTTTTATTTCCCAGCCGGCCTTTTCAAGTAACCAATCGAACTGCCAGTCCTCAAATTCATGATAGTGTCTATCCCAAGGGTCCGTTTTACTGCGATAAGCTTTAGAGAACCAAAGACGTAAAGGAATACTGGTCACTAACTTGTTGGCCTTAATTTCTTTTAGTACATTGAATGGGGCGAGTAGGTGTTCAAAAATTTCAAAAGCGGTAACTACCTCTGCTTTGGAACTTAGTACCGAGGAAAAATCAATATCCAAATCCTCTCCCTTGGTATTTTCAACTGAATATCCTTGTTCTTGCATTATTTTCGAAAACGGATTTTCAACACCCAAATCTAATATAGAATGCTCTTTGGAAATATGCTTTTGTAAAAATGCTACAGTATGTCTAAAGCGCTTATTTGGAAAATTATTTTCGTACATGCTAATATCTATAGACCATTGCATTGATGTTCATTCCGGCACCAACGCTTGCAAAGATAATAACATCTCCCTTTTTTAAACTCTGATTTTCTAATTTTCCACGACGAATCATGTCTAACAAGGTTGGAATTGTAGCAACGGAGCTATTTCCTAATTCCCTTATGCTCATCGGCATTATACCAATTGGCATTTCCAAATCATACAATTTATAAAATCGCTTTACAATAGCCTCATCCATTTTTTCATTGGCCTGGTGAATCAATATTTTTTTGACTTCTTGGATGGGGATACCACTTTTTTCCAAGCAGTCTTTCATAGCAACGGGGACATGTGTAACAGCAAATTCATAAATTTTTCTGCCATACATTTTAATATATCGGGTATCTTTTTTGGTGTTCTGACAATAGGATTTACCGAAAAACAGATAATACGCCTCTTCAAAGGTATAGGTTTCTGTGGCATGAGAGAGGATTTGACCCGAATTGTTGGTAGCCTCAATAACTACAGCGCCTGCACCATCGGAGTAAATCATAGAATCCCGGTCATGGTCATCTACTACTCTTGAAAGGGTTTCTGCGCCAATGACCAAACATTTTTTTGCAATGCCACTTCTTATAAAAGCATTGGCTTGTATTACACCCTCAATCCATCCGGGACAACCAAACAAAATATCGTAAGCAACACATTTTGGATTTTTTATTTTAAGGTGATTTTTTACTCTTGATGCTAAACTGGGGATGGTATCTCCTTGAATACTGCCATGGGAAACGTCTCCAAAATTGTGAGCAAAAATAATATAATCTAATTCTTCTTTATCGACCGCCGCATCTGAAATTGCGATTTCTGATGCTAAATACCCTAAATCTGAGGTGTTAAGATTGGTATCGGCATAACGCCTTTGGGCTATTCCGGTAATTGCTTGAAACTTTTCAATAATTACTGAATTAGGCTGTTTAAAGGATGAACCATCTTCATTTAAAAACTC
>CAYTDS010000114.1:5037-6950 GCA_964436555.1 uncultured Flavobacteriaceae bacterium
CAATAATTACTGAATTAGGCTGTTTAAAGGATGAACCATCTTCATTTAAAAACTCGTGATGTGCAAAGTCTTTGTTATCTGTAACAATGGCAGGCAAATAACTACCTGTTCCAGTGATTCCTATATTCATACGAAATACTATAGTTATGGTTTAGTAAACAAAATTAAATAAAGACGCCGAAACAATTATGTATGCATAATAAATCTATACGATGTCCAATTTAAATTCTTGCAGCTGCATGTAACTTAAAATAGGACTTTGTATTTCTCTAAGCCCCATAAAACCATAGTTTTACAGCTCTTTTAAGCCTCCATATATGCCTCTATAGGAGCGCAGGTGCAAATTAAATTACGGTCTCCATATGCATCATCTACCCTTCGGACACTTGGCCAAAATTTGTTTTCTGAAATATAAGGTAATGGAAATGCTGCTTCTTGCCTACTGTAAGGAAAGCTCCATTCATCACTGGTTAGCATACGTAAAGTATGGGGGGCATTTTTCAAAATGTTATTATCTTCTTTTTCTGATGAATTATCTATTTCGGTTCGTATAGAAAGCATAGCGTCGCAAAAGCGATCTAATTCTGATAGGTTTTCACTTTCCGTGGGTTCAATCATAAGGGTGCCAGCTACAGGAAAAGAAACAGTGGGGGCATGAAATCCATAGTCCATTAGCCTTTTTGCGATGTCTGTAACTTCAATACCATTCTTCTTGAACGGTCTACAGTCTATAATCATTTCATGGGCTGCCCTACCTTTCTCACCGGTATAAAGCACGTCAAACTTACCATTCAGTCGGTGTTTTATATAATTAGCGTTCAAAATGGCAGTTTTTGTTGCCTGAGTGAGCCCGTGTTCCCCTAGCATTTTTATATAGCCATAAGAAATTAAACAAACCAACGAACTTCCCCAAGGTGCTCCGGATATGGCCGTAATTGCTTTTTCTCCCCCGGTTTTTATTAATGGATTGCCGGGTAAAAAGGGTACTAACTGCTTTGCTACACAAATAGGTCCAACGCCTGGTCCCCCACCACCGTGTGGAATGGCAAAAGTCTTATGTAAGTTAAGATGGCAAACATCTGCGCCTATGGTAGCGGGATTGGTAAGTCCTACCTGTGCATTCATATTGGCTCCGTCCATGTATACCTGGCCGCCATTGTCATGAATCAATTTGGTAATATGCTTTATAGAAGACTCAAAAACACCATGGGTGGATGGGTAGGTAACCATAAGTGCTGCTAAATTATTTTTATGTAAAAGCACTTTTTCTTCCAAATCGGCCACATCTATATTCCCTTTTTCGTCAGTTTTAGTGACTACAACCTGCATTCCGGCCATAACTGCTGAAGCAGGATTGGTTCCATGTGCAGATGCGGGAATAAGGCAAATATTCCTGTTGGAATCTCCATTGGATTCATGATAGGCTCTTATGGTCATTAATCCGGCATATTCTCCTTGAGCACCAGAGTTTGGTTGTAAGGAAGTTCCTTCAAAACCAGTAATTACATTTAAGTAATTTTCCAATTCTTTTAAGACAATTTGATATCCCTCTGCTTGTTCGATTGGCACAAAAGGGTGGATGTTGCTCCACTGCGCCCAGCTTAAAGGTAGCATTTCAGTCGCCGCATTCAACTTCATTGTACAGGAACCCAAGGCAATCATGGAATAATTTAAGGCTAAATCTTTTCGCTCCAATTTCTTAAGATAGCGCATCAATTCCGTTTCTGAATGATGGGAATTGAAAACTACATTTTCTAAAAAGGTAGAGGTGCGTTGCAGGTCTGTGGGAATAGCAGAAGTTAATTTTAATTCCTTTATCGCCACAGGAACTTTATCTAGGGCTTCAGCAAAAACCGCAACTAGCTGCTCTAAGTCTTTTAGTGAGGTAGCTTCATTGAGGGAAATTGCAATAG
>CAYTDS010000115.1:0-6916 GCA_964436555.1 uncultured Flavobacteriaceae bacterium
AACCAATAAAATATGAAGTCGTTTTTTACCATATGTATTTTCTTGTTCTTTTTTCAAGTGGTTTTAGCAGACGTAAAGCCTAACAGTCTTTTTAGTAATCATATGGTGCTACAAAAAGGGGTTCCGCTACCTGTATGGGGCTCTGCCGATGAAGGAGAAGAAGTCACAGTAAGCTTTAATGGGCAAAAGATCACCACCAAAGCCAGCAACGGAAAATGGAAACTGCTCTTGCAACCGATGGAATACCTTAAAACGCCAGCCAGTATGACCATCACGGGAAAGAATACTATAGTAATTGAAGATATTTTGGTGGGTGAAGTATGGTTGTGTAGCGGACAGTCGAACATGGAGCGACAGTTAGGACCAAGATCCGATCAGCCTTTAATAGTTAATTGGGAAAGAGAAAGGGATTTGGCCAATTATCCCATGATTAGGGAATTTTATGTTCCATTAAACTATGCCCCTGAGAAAATTGATGATGTTAATGGCAAATGGACGGTTTGTTCTCCTAAAACGGTTGCTGATTTTTCTGCGGTGGGCTATTTCATGGCCAAAAATCTGCATGCCAAATTAAAAGTTCCCATTGGCATTATAGTTTCTGCCTTTGGAGGAACGCCGGCTGAAGATTGGACCAGTAAAGCCGCTTTACTTGCAAACCCCGATTTAAGGGATTTAGTAGCAGACTATGATAAGCTTGTATCGAGTTATAAGCCAAAAGGAAAAGTAATGAGCGGTTTATACAACGGAATGATTTCCCCATTGCTACCATATGCAATTAAAGGGTGCGCCTGGTATCAGGGAGAATCCAATAACAGTCGGCCAGAACAATACCAAACAGTCCTAACCACAATGATTCAAAATTGGAGAACCGATTTTCAAAATCCAGACCTTCCCTTTTTAATAGTACAGATTGCGCCACACAAAGATATGAAACCGGAACTCAGAGAGTCTCAGCTGCTGGTAACCAAGAAAGTATCTAAGACAGCGCTTATAGTAACTACAGACTGTGGGGAACCCAATGACATTCACCCACCATTTAAACAACCCGTAGGTGCCCGTCTTGCACTTGCCGCCAGAGGCATGGTCTATGGTGAACATTTAGTATTTGAAGGCCCAACATATAAATCACATCAAATCTCCGGCAAGGAAATAACTTTAGATTTTGACAATATTGGCAAAGGGTTAAGTACACAAGGATCTGGCTTACTCACAGGATTCACCATTGCCGGAAAAGATAAGAATTTTATTCAGGCCACAGCAAAGGTAAAAGGTAAGACTATTATTGTATCCCATCCGGATATTGCTGAGCCCGTTGCTGTTCGTTACGGCTGGGCCAATGTTCCAGAGGTAAATCTCTTTAATATAGAAGGTTTGCCAGCATCTCCTTTCCGTACAGATATGGAGTAACCACATGATAAATTAACTAGGTTTAAACTTAGTCTAATGGAAACGACAATCCCAAAGCAGAGGCTCCGCTAAATTGTTTGGCCGTAATATGATACAAATACGTAAAGACTAGTTCTACATTGTGCCTTTTGCCTACAGCAAGTCCGAAAGTGAAGGGAATATGAGGAATTACACCATTACTTTTGTATTTTACCATTGGAAAATCTGTTGTTAAATTTCCAAAGGATAGACCTAATCCCAGCTCCAAAAAGGGAGCTACATACGGAATAGGAGCAGCAATGCGCCCTTTTCCACCAAGAAAAAAAATGTTAGAAGATATTCCAGAGTCAGGATAATCCTCATTTTCTACCGCAGAGGTAAAGAGCACCCCTGCATAGGGGCGAATCCCAACCCATTTATTATAACCAATTACATATTCTACCTTTCCATAAAAGCCGGTTCCATAAATATCAATATCTTCATAAGGTACACTAATTCCCAAACCAATGGAAGCATCAATAAAGCGACCTTTCTGTGGTTGGGCATAAGATAAGTTTTGGAAAAAAAGCAATGTGATTATAAGAAGGGTTATCTCTTTGTAGCTATAAAAATAGGTCACGGTAAAAGTTGATTTAGACTGCTAATGTGGTGAAAAAATCTTAATAAAATATATTGCGAAAAAATAATTTTCAGCCGCTAAAAACAAGAAATTCGCAAGGGTGATTTTAAGTTTTAAAATAGTTATTGTTTTGGACTACCGTGTGGCATCAAAAAGGAGCGTATCCAATTCTGCCGCATACCAAGGGGTTACCTTTCCCTGATTTCTAACGCGTATACCACTGATAACTTTGCTGGCAATTGGTGAAGCGGCATTGCCCCAAGAGTTTCGAATATAAGTGGCAATGGCGGCAATATCCTTATCTTGAAGTGTTGAAAAAGAAGGCATATTGGGAAGAATGTCCGGAATATCATACATTTTTCCATTTACCATTATGGGTCCCTCTATTCCATGCAACAGAATCATACCTAATTTATAGGGTTCTCCGGTTACCCATTCGGAATGCTTTAAAGGTGGTGCAAAACGAGCGAGTCCCTCTCCTTGAGTTCCATGACAACTGGCGCAAAGGTTAATGTATTGCTGTCTTCCGGCTGCGAATATGGTTGGATCAATTTCTTGTTTGGTGCTTGTTTCTTGTAATAACCGCCTTGGTTTACCATCCCAGGTAAACAAATATTCCAGCTTATTCAGCAATGGTTTTAAATTCTCATCCGAAGTATCTTGATTTAAAAAAAGCTTTGGTTGATAATCAAGAGCTATTTCCAAACCATCATTTGCAGCTTTTGAAGAAACCATCCCATTTATCAAAGCTAATTTTATCCAGGCCGGGGTAGTATCCTCAGTATTTCCAATTCTCGTTAACAAGTGCTTTATTCCTGACATGGATATAGAATTTGTTATGGCTGAGGCTAATAGTTCAATGACTATTTCTTTGTTCTGATGATAGGTATGCCATTCCTCTTGAGCCAATAGATAGCTGAGCATTTCATCTTCCCGATTTTCTAAACTACTCATGACCACATCTCTTGAAAGTGGAAAATCGGCATAATCTTCTAGAAACATTTTGGAGTACGGAAAAGCAATATCAGAAGAAATTTCAGAAGATGTTAAGACCATTTGCATTTGAAGTACAGGGTGGGCATTTTCAAAATTGTCTTGTATATACAGTGCTATTTCCTTTTGGACATATGGGTGGTTTGGGAGCATGGATACCAACAATCGTAATGCGGATTGCACTACTTTCGGGTCTTTTGTCTTTAAGGCAGCTAAATAGGGTTCTGGTTCAGTATAGGCTAATCCTTCAAGCGTCCATAGGGAGTGTAGTTGTCCAAGTGAGTTCTCTGATGTGATCATTTTTACCAAATTGGGAACAATATCAAGATTATTTTGTTCTACCAAAAGCCGCTGGGCAATATCCCTGGTCCATCCATTAGGATGCCCCAAGAATTCTACCAGCTCATGCGGAGGTAATTTTGAAAGGTCAGTAGTCTTAGATATTGAACTATTTTTGGATTTGATTCTCCAAATACGACCCATGTGAATAGGGGTATCCAATTTTCGTGCTAGCGTAACTTCTCTCAAATAAGGCGTCATGTAAGGAGCATGCTGAATTATCCCTTTATACATATCCACAACATAGAGTGCACCGTCAGGACCGGAAGCCAATGATATGGGTCGGAATCGTTCATCTGTTGACGCCAAAAACTCTTTGTTGGGATAAGCACTTTTTGCACTCAACATAAAACCGTCCTCAAATATTTTGTTTTGGCGTATAAGGTTAGAAGTAGGTTCACACACAAAGATGTCTCCATCATAATTTTGTGGCAGTCCATTTCCACGATGGACCAAAGGACCACAGGCAGAAGTAAACTCCAGAAGTTTTCCCTCCTCATCAAAAGTTCCGGGAATGTAGCCCCTGTTCACGGCCGGAGAACTTCGAATTGGGAAAATACGTCGTTCTAAAGTTAATCCGTGATCAATGCCACTAAAGGGTGTGTGGTTTTTATTTCGTTTAAGCACATTGGGAGGCACTAAATCACCATGTAATTGAGACCAGTTGTAATTATAAAATAAGCGTCCGGCATTATCATGAGTTATTCCCCATTGTCCGCGGGTTTCTGTTTCCTCCTTTATCCATTCATTATCTTTTTTTCGATACCTCCATTTGGACTTGGCATTGTAATACCAATTGTCCAATCCTCGCAGCAACCCATTTGCCGAATGTTCGGGTAAACCAAGTCCGCCATATTCCGGATCGACTAAGACTTTAGTATCAGCTACGAAATCTCCATCGGTATCTTCAGCAAACCATAGAGGAATGTTCTCGGCCACTAAAACGCCTTTGCCCACAAGTGCAATAGCTCTGGGAAGCACCAAACTATCCAGGAATACAATACTTCGATCCATTTTACCATCCCCATCGTCATCAAATAGAACCGAAATTCGACCCACTTTATCGGTTTCACCTGTCCCATCAATATCCTTCATAAAGCCTAACATTTCAACTACCCAAAGTCGACCACCCTCATCAAAGGTAATCGCCACGGGATCTTGAATCAAAGGCTCGGAAGCCACCAATTCCATTTCCAGTTCAGCATCAGCAAGTTGAAAACTCTCAAGTGCTTCAGAAGGGGATAAAGGTGGTGCAGGCTCTTTTTCACCGGAACAGCAAAAGAGCGTAAGCCCTATAATTAAAAGAATAGGAAAAAGAAGGTAGGATATCTTATGGTTTTTAATCATTGTAAAAAAAATACAAACTTCCTAAAACGGTAATCTAGACTAGCAAGGAAGCCAAATAAACAAAAAATCCGGCAGAAGTACCCACGACCAGAGTTCCAAGCGTATAAGCCCGGTAGCCGGTTTTAATATCAATTCCTGAAAACTGCGTAAGAATCCAAAAGCCACTGTCGTTGGCATGGGATACCACCATGGCTCCGGCACCTATTGCCGATACTACTAGTGCCTTTTCTATATCAGAATGAAAGCCTAAAACAGGTAAAAGAGGCGCAATAATTGAGGCTGTAGTTATTATCGCCACAGTAGATGACCCTTGCGCCGTTTTGATGGCGGCACAAAGCAAAAATGGAAGCCATATTCCAATATTTGCTCCAGACAGGGCATCTGCCATTGTAGTCGCAATACCACTGTTTTGCAAAATGGTTCCAAAAACGCCTCCGGCTCCGGTAATTAGTAGAATATTAGAAGCATCACTCATAGATTTTCCTACCCAACCGGAGGTTGAAAGTATAGACTTATCTAACTTTTTAGGTAGTAGAAAAGCGAAAAGTAAACCAATAAACAAGGCAATTACAGGCGAACCTATAAATGCAATTATTTTAAACCATAAAGTCGCTTGCGTTGCTTCATCAATGGTGAACTCCACCATAGATTTTCCAATAATCAGCGCAATAGGTACTAAAATGGGTAAGAAAGATTTTAGCGCACTAGGGGCTTGTTTTATTTTTTCTTCAACCTCCTCCATGGATAATTTAGGATTGGGATCGATATACATTCTTGAAGCATAGTTTTTGCAATATATAATCGCCACTATTAAGGATAGAATACCAATAACCAAACCCACTAACATTACCAATCCTACATCTGCCCCAATAATACCCGCTGCTGCAATAGGACCGGGAGTTGGGGGAATCAAAACATGTGAAATCATTAACCCTAAAATTAAGGCCACACCTGTACCCACTATAGATAAACCGGCTCTTTTGGTAAGACTCTTATTAAGTGGGGTAAGTATGATAAATCCACTATCAGCAAATACCGGAATAGAAACAATAAAGCCTACAACGCCCATAGCTTCATGTACCCTCTTTTTTCCAATGATGTTAAGTACTATCTCTGCCAGTTTAAAGGCACCCCCTGAATGCTCTAAAAAGGCCCCGATTATAACACCAACAACAATTACGATTCCAATTTTACCTAAAGTGCCTCCAAAGCCATTATTGATGGAATCTACAATAGTACCCAAATCCATTCCGGAAGAGAGTGCAAAAAACAAGGCTGCACCAAGAAGAGCAAGAAAAGGATGTACATTCCATTTTACAGTAAGTAAAATGAGCAATACAACACTAACAATTAATAAGAGAAAAGATATCATAAGCCAATTTTGGTTTAGTGTGCGTCTCTAGTTACTTCAGCACCCGATTTTCCGACCAGAAAGTCTAAATCTGCTCCCAAATGGGCTTGTTGTACGGTTTTTGTATACAAACTGACATAGCCACGCTCCAAGTGAGGGGTGGGAGTCTTCCATGCAGCTCTCCGATTACGGAGTTCATCATCACTTACTTCCAAATGAAGTTTTCTACCGGGGACGTCCAAAACAATATAGTCACCTGATTGCACTAATCCCAAAACTCCACCAATTGAAGACTCTGGAGAGATATGCAAAACAACAGTTCCAAATGCAGTACCACTCATTCTTCCATCGGAAATTCGAACCATGTCTTTGATACCTTTTTGCAACAATTTTTCCGGGATTTCCATGTTACCCACTTCGGCCATCCCCGGATATCCCACCGGACCAACACCTTTTAAGACCATTACACTGTTTTCATCTATTTCCAGGTTGGGATCATCTACATTAGCCAAAAAATCTTCTATAGTTTCAAAAACTACTGCCTTTCCGCGGTGGCTCATTAATTCAGGGGTTGCCGCTGATGGCTTAATAACAGCGCCATTTTCACAGAGATTTCCATAAAGTACTGCGATACCAGCTTCTTCCTGAAAAGGCTTCTCAATCTCAGCAATGACCTCAGGATTGTAGCACTCAGCCTTTTGATTATTCTCACCAATAGGTTTTCCGTTAACTGTGATAGCATGGTTATGAAGGTGTTCTTTTAATTGTTTAATAACAAAAGGGAGACCCCCAGCATCAAAGAAATCTTCCATCAAGAATTTCCCGGATGGCATCAAATTAACCAAGAGTGGAATTTTACTACCGAGGGTATCAAATTCTTT
>CAYTDS010000116.1:0-1994 GCA_964436555.1 uncultured Flavobacteriaceae bacterium
GCAACTCCAATGTTTACATCATAAAAGTCAAGGGAATAGATACCTTGAGTTGGAGATTCTTTGAGTAAGGGCGTCTTTACAACTTGCCATGATTCTCCACTATCCTCAGATTTATAAATATTACCTTGGGTTGTTCCTATCCAAATAGTATTACCAATAGCAACAAGATTTGTGTTACTGGCTGCAAAAGCACCTTCATCATTTTGCGCTTCAGGTAAATCTTCGCACGCTACTTTTTTCCAGCTTTTACCACCATCTAAGGTCAATAATATAGAAAGACAACCATTCATACTATCACCTACCGCAATCCCTTTTAGATTATTTAAGAATAGTAGTGCGTCATAAAAAACATCAGGATGTTCTTCCAAATAAACCAATTCCATTTGACCCCTATTCCCTGTTTTGTACAGCAAGGCGGGATTTCCGGCGGAGAGCATAAAAAAGTCACTTGAAGTATGTGCTACAGCCCTATATTCAGGAATGATACTATCATAGTGCTGAATACTAGTTTTAACTTGATTTGATCTTAAATCTACTAAGCCATAAGTACCTTTATTTGCTGCAAAAGCCAAGCTACCTTCCATTAGTTCAATGGCACGGATGCTTAAAGTGTCGGTAAAAATAATTTCAATCGATACAGAACTATAGTTGTGTGAGGATTCTTTTCTTGCACACGAAACCAGAAAGAGTAAGGATAAACCAAAACACACGAAGCGCATAACTAGAAATTTTAACAAAAATAGATAGATTCCCCTGTAAAACGATACCTTTGTTCCCTTAATTTTTCCTGATAAATGGAACGTTTACAGAGCGTTCTCCAGGAGACATGACATGGAGGATTTTGGAATTTTTAATGGATGATATTATATGAAGTTACATAGAAATCTGGTGTTTGCCGTAGTTGAAGCTCTAAATTTGATCTTTAATGAAGGGGAATATGCCGATAAAGTTGTTGAAAAAGTTTTGAAATTCGATAAACGATGGGGTGCTCGCGATAGGGGTTTTATAGCAGAAACCACTTATGATATGGTGCGATGGAAAAGATTATACACAGAAATTGCAGAAGTAAAAGCTCCTTTTAGCAGACCTAATCTTTTTAGACTATTTGCAGTTTGGGCTGTGTTAAGAGGAATAAAATTGCCCGATTGGAAACAAATTGAACCTACTCCCGAAAGAAGAATTAAAGGGAAGTTTGATGAGCTTTCAAAAATTAGAAAATTTAAAGAATCTATTCCGGATTGGATGGATGAATTAGGGGTAAAATATTTGGGTGAAAAATTGTGGAGTAAAGAAATTAGTGCTTTAAATCAACAAGCAGATGTAATTTTAAGAGTCAATACCTTAAAAACAAAACGCGATGAATTACAGACTCTTCTTTTAGAAAACGACATAGAATCTACTCCCATTAAAGGATATCCCTTTGCATTAAAATTAAAGGAGCGAGGCAATGTCTTTACCACCGAAGCTTTTAAAATGGGAATGTTTGAGGTTCAGGATGCTTCCTCTCAACTTGTTGGTCCCTTTTTGGATGTTGCACCGGGGATGCGTGTTGTGGATGCATGCGCGGGTGCGGGTGGCAAAACACTACATCTCGCTGCCTTAATGGAGAACAAAGGACAATTAATTGCTTTAGATATTTATGAAACTAAGCTGCATGAGTTAAAGCGCAGAGCTAAACGGGCTGGTGCCTTTAATATAGAACCAAGAGCCATAGATTCAACAAAAGTTATTAAAAAATTATACGGTACAGCAGATCGGTTATTGATAGATGCTCCATGTACAGGATTAGGGGTTCTTAAAAGAAACCCGGATGCTAAATGGAAATTACGACCGGAATTTTTAGATGAAATAACAATTACTCAACAACAAATTTTAAGAGATTATAGCAGAATGGTTAAAAGTGGTGGTAAAATGGTTTATGCTACTTGTTCTATCCTACCCCAAGAAAATGCAGATCAGGTAAAAAAGTTTCTTTCTTCAGAGGAAGGGCAAGA
>CAYTDS010000116.1:2094-6891 GCA_964436555.1 uncultured Flavobacteriaceae bacterium
ACTTTTGTAATTGATGGTAAGGAAATGCCATCGTCTTTATTCAAACTTATAAAAAAAACATCGCAAGAAAACCCAAATAGTATTGTCTCAGCATATAAAGATAATGTTGCATTTTTAAAAGGCCCTGTAGTATTACAGTTTGCTCCGAAGAGAGCTGATATTCCCGATTTTTATGAAGAGAGAGAATTTGAGTCTGTAATTTCGTTAAAGGCTGAAACTCATAATTTTCCAACAACAGTGGAACCTTTTAATGGTGCTGCAACGGGTTCTGGAGGCGAAATACGTGATCGTCTAGCTGGTGGGAAAGGATCTTTACCGTTGGCAGGAACTGCTATATACATGACTTCCTATCCGAGATTAGAAAATAACCGTCCATGGGAAAAAGGAATGGCAGAGCGAGAATGGCTTTATCAAACCCCAATGGATATTTTAATAAAAGCTTCCAACGGTGCATCAGATTTCGGGAATAAATTTGGACAACCCCTCATATCAGGATCGGTGCTAACTTTTGAACACAGCGAACATAACCGTAGACTTGGTTTTGATAAGGTAATCATGCAGGCAGGTGGAATTGGCTACGGAAAAGCTGAACAAGCCATCAAGGAAAAACCAAAACAAGGAGATAAGATAGTAATCTTAGGCGGTGACAATTACCGAATAGGAATGGGAGGGGCGGCTGTTTCTAGCTCGGATACCGGAGCGTTTGGCTCGGTCATAGAACTGAATGCAGTACAACGCTCTAATCCGGAGATGCAAAAAAGGACCGCAAATGCCATCCGGGGTATGGTTGAAAGTGATGAAAATTATATTGTATCCATTCATGATCACGGTGCAGGTGGTCACCTAAATTGTTTATCAGAATTAGTAGAAGAAACCGGTGGAAAAATAAATTTGGACCGCCTTCCTATAGGTGACCCCACTCTGTCTGCAAAAGAGATAATAGGGAACGAATCGCAGGAACGCATGGGTTTGGTTATTGGTCAAGACCACATTGATCTCTTAACCAGAATTGCAGAACGGGAACGTTCTCCTATATACGAAGTGGGAATTGTCACTGGAGATAACAGCTTTACTATTTCGTCCGAAACAACAGGAATTAAACCTGTAGACTTAAAGCTGGATGACATGTTTGGCAGTTCTCCAAAGACCGTTATGACTGATTCATCTGTGTCTATTAAATATGAAAATCCTGACTATTCTTTGGAGCACTTTCATGATTATTTGGAGCAAGTGTTGCAATTGGAAGCTGTTGCCTGCAAAGATTGGCTAACGAATAAAGTAGATCGTTGTGTTGGCGGTCGTGTAGCAAAACAACAATGTGTAGGACCGTTACAGCTTCCCTTAAATAATTGTGGGGTAATGGCTCTGGATTTTAAAGGAAAAGAGGGTATCGCCACGTCCATTGGGCACTCTCCTATTTCCGCATTGATATGTCCTACCTCAGGAAGTAGAAATAGTATCGCAGAAGCCCTAACTAATATTATCTGGGCACCACTTAAAGATGGCTTAAAATCAGTTTCATTATCTGCCAACTGGATGTGGCCATGCAAAAATAAAGGCGAAGATGCCAGACTGTATGAGGCTGTTCAGGCAGTTTCCGATTTTGCTATTGAATTGGGGATTAATATTCCAACTGGAAAAGATTCCCTTTCCATGAAACAAAAATATAAGGACGGAGAGGTTATTTCTCCTGGTACAGTAATCATTTCCGCAGCCGGTAATTGTGATGAAATTACAAAAGTAGTTGAACCCGTTTTTCGAAAAGAAGGCGGACAAATATATTACATAAACTTCTCGCAAGATTTGTATAAATTGGGTGGGTCTTCTTTTGCACAAATTAAAAATAGAATTGGTAATGAAACTCCAACTATAGCGAATTCTAACTTTTTCTCAACAACATTTAATGTAATTCAGGATTTAATACGGGATGGACAAATTGTTGCCGGCCATGATGTCGCCTCAGGTGGTTTAATAACCACGCTGTTAGAGATGTGTTTTGCCGATAAGGATTTAGGTGCAGAATTAGATTTGTCTTTTTTAGGGGAATCCGATACAATAAAGCTACTATTTTCAGAAAATGCTGCCATAGTTTTTCAAGCAAAAGAGGACACTACAGTAGAAAAAAAATTGATTGCCTCTAAAATAGAGTTCAAAAAAATTGGGAAGGTAATTCCGGAAAGCATGCTAACTATAAAAAATGGCAGTGTAGATATTGGGTTAAATGTGGAATCACTCCGCAATATATGGTTTAAGACTTCATATTTATTAGATAGTAAGCAAACAGCAAATAATCTAGCTCTAAACCGATTCGAAAACTTCAAAAATCAAGCCTTAAACTATATGTTTCCTCTCAGTTTTAATGGGGAGCTAATTCCTTTTAAAGGATTGCGACCTAAAGCCGCCATTCTTAGGGAGAAAGGAAGTAATTCGGAGCGAGAGATGGCTAATGCCATGTTTCTTGCGGGTTTTGATGTAAAAGATGTGCATATGACCGATTTGATTTCGGGTCGTGAAACATTAGAAAATATTCGGTTTATTGGAGCCGTTGGAGGTTTTTCTAACTCCGATGTTTTGGGAAGTGCAAAAGGATGGGCTGGTGCTATCAAGTACAATGACAAAGCGAATTTAGCTATCAAGAACTTCTTCGCCAGACCGGATACGCTATCCATAGGTATCTGCAATGGTTGTCAGCTATTCATGGAACTTGACTTGATAAATCCGGATCACCCAACACATGGAAAATTAACCTTTAATGATTCTCATAAACACGAGAGTAATTTTACTTCAGTACAGATTCAGGAAAACAGCTCGGTAATGTTATCTTCTCTTGCTGGGCATACCCTTGGGGTTTGGATATCCCACGGTGAAGGAAAATTTGCGCTTCCACTTCAAGAAAATCAGTATGATATTGTTGCAAAGTATGGATACCCAGATTATCCTGCAAACCCTAACGGAAGTGATTTTAATACAGCTATGTTGTGCGACAAAACCGGCAGACATTTGGTAACAATGCCACATATAGAACGCTCTATTTTTCCGTGGAATTGGGCTTACTATCCGCCAAATAGAAACGATGTTGTTTCCCCATGGCTGGAAGCGTTTGTTAATGCTAGAAATTGGATTTTGAAAAACCAATAACTACCATTTTTTATAGTCTAACTCGCTTTGTTAGATGTAATATTATCGCCTAAATAATTTTTTAGTCCATTAATTAGATATTCTGTTTTAAAATACCGTTTCCTTTTACTATTTTGCAATTACCATAAAGAAACTAAGTATGCAAAACGTAACTCGTTTATTTGATTTTCCATATTACCAATTAGAAAAATATAATCTGCAGAAGGCATTTGTAACCAAATACAACGGGCAATGGCAAGCCACCTCAACTCAGGAGTATATTGATAAAGCTAATGCCGTAAGTAGGGCACTATTGAGGCTTGGGGTGAAGAAGGACGATAAAATCGCCGTTATTTCCACCACTAACAGAACAGAATGGAACATTATGGATATTGGGGTTCTTCAGTTAGGCGCGCAAAATATACCTATCTATCCCACTATTTCAGCAGAAGACTATGAGTATGTGTTAAACCACAGTGAATCTATTTACTGTTTTGTATCAGACCAAGAAGTCCTCAACAAAATCAACACCATAAAGTCGCGTACAAAACTTAAAGATGTGTATAGTTTTGATGTGATTGAAGGTTGTAAACATTATTCAGAACTTTTTAAATTAGGTGAAGATCCAAGCAATCAAGCCGAGATAGAGGATAGAAAAAATGCTGTGAAGTCAGAGGATGTGGCAACCATTATTTATACTTCCGGGACTACAGGAAAACCCAAAGGAGTTATGTTAAGTCACTGGAATATTACAAGTAATGCTTTGGATAGTGTTCCTAGACTTCCCTTAATAGAAGAACAACCTCGTGTATTAAGCTTTCTTCCCATATGTCATATTTTTGAACGTGTGTTAATTTATATCTATCAATACGCGGGAGCCAGTATCTATTTTGCCGAGGGTTTGGATAAAATCGGTGATAATGCCAAAGAAATTAAACCACATCTTATGAGTGTGGTACCTCGATTACTTGAAAAAGTATATGATAAAATAATGGCGAAAGCCGAAGAATTATCCGGTATTAAATATAAATTGTTTTATTGGGCAGTACAACTGGGAGAACAGTGGGAGCCTTATGGCGCCAAAGGTTGGTGGTATGAGTTTCAACTCAAATTGGCTAACAAACTTATTTTTAGCAAATGGAGGGCAGCCTTAGGAGGTGACTTACATACTATGGTATCCGGAAGTGCTGCTCTTCAGCCAAGGCTGACACGTATTTTTTGTGCTGCAGGAATGCAAGTTATGGAAGGGTATGGTTTGACAGAAACCTCACCTGTTGTTTCAGTCGGAATGTATGCCAACAACTCCTTCAAAGTTGGCACTGTAGGAAAGCCAATTGCAAATGTAGAAGTTAAAATTGCAGAGGACGGAGAAATATTAATTAAAGGTCCAAACGTTATGTTGGGATATTATAAGGATGAGGAACGAACAGCCAGTGTTATGACCGGAGATTATTTTCATACCGGTGACAAAGGTGAGGTGGACCAAGACGGATTTCTAAAAATTACCGGACGTAAAAAAGAAATGTTTAAAACTTCCGGTGGTAAATATATTATTCCAACGCTATTAGAAAACGAATTAAAGCAAAGCCGTTTTATTGAGCAAGTTATGGTTATTGGGGAAAATGAAAAGATGCCTGCGGCGATCATTCAACCCAACTTTGACTTTGTTAAAGAATGGGC
>CAYTDS010000117.1:0-6777 GCA_964436555.1 uncultured Flavobacteriaceae bacterium
ATCGCAACGGACGGTTTCAGAAAGACCTGCTGTTACTAAAGGATCCAAAGGAAGTAGCACAATTTCATCAAGAAGTGCTACCCCCAGAGCTGAAAGTAGGGTTTCTTCCAGTAATACAAGAAGTACGTCTGCTGCAACCCAAAGAAGCAGCAGTGCAAGAAGGTCTCAATAATAGTTTTTAGGTTGGTTAGTTGGTTAAAGCCCCGGAGCGAATTTACTGCTTCGGGGTTTTATTTTTCAAGAACTTACTGAAAATTCCTTGCACATCTTCTGATAAATTTAATTTGAAGAGAAGAACCAAAAATAGAATAATCACTATAAGACTTTTTAATCCAATGTTTACAATAGGATGAAAAGGGAAATGCATAAAAGAAAAGATAACCCCAAATCCCAAAAATAGGGCAAGAACTTGCCAAGTTTCTTTTGTAAATGGCAGTAGATCAAATTTTAGTTTTACAAAAAGTAATTTAATAGTGTTATAAATAAAAAAAGCAGCAAAACTAGCATAAGCAGCACCATTTATCCCATATTTTGGAATTAGCCATAAATTAAAAAGGATGGTCATTACAGCTAGAAAAACACCCATCATAAGTAGAGCTCTATAATAATCCGAGTTATAAAGTATAGAATTATTATTTCCTAATAAAGCATCATAAACTCTGGATAAACCTATTAAGAAAACAATTATAAAACCGCCTCTGTAGTCCTCCGGAAGTAACAGATATAGCTCCTCAAGATTCAAAATAATCAAAATAAAAATAAATCCGGAAATTATAAAAAGGGTTAGAGAACTTTTTTTATATAGCTGTTTTAGTCCATCAAAATCCTTTCTATTCAAAAGCTCTGCTGTTAGTGGATATGTAATCTGATGCATAGATCTCGAGGGTACAGCAATTACCGTGGCAATAAAAACAGCAACACTATAGTAAGCTACGTTATCAATTTTAACAAATTGATTTAGCATTACTTTATCTACCTCTAAAAGTATTATTGCCGCAGATCCACCTAAAATAATTAATGCACTGTAATTCAGAATTAAAGGGGTGTTCTTCGGAAATTGAAACCGGAACTTTGGTTTTCTGAGCTTAAATGCATATACCTGCATCACAACCATTCTTAATAAATAAAGAAAAACATAAAGTTTTAAAAAAGAAGAGATTGAAATGAACTCAAAATATAAAAGAAACAAGAGCACCATAACTCCTATCCTATTAAACACTTCTTTCATGAAATTTCCAAAAACAGACCGAAGCTGAATTCTGGTCCAGGCATAAAAAACCTCAAAATAAGCCATTGCTACTCCAATCAAAAAAATATACCAGACATACTCTTTAACAATAGGATTCTCCCTTGACAAAAAATTACCTATGCTCTCATAGGCTGCAAAGGAAATTACACCTATCGGAATTATTAAACATAGCGGCAAGAGGAGCATAAGGGTTAAAAAGCCATCAGATTCATTAACTTCTTTAAAATTACTGTAGAATTTTACTAAAGTATTTGGTACCCCAAAGGCTAACAATGGCATTAAAACCGCGGATACAGACAGTATCACGTTCACTAAGCCATAATACTCCGGGGTTAAAAATCGCGTGTAAAGAAACAAGGTGTTGACAGCACCAATGCCAAAACCCAGATAAGTAACCAAGGTATTGCTCAACGATTGTTTCAGAATTATTCCCATGTGATGTACTCTGCTAATTCTTTTGTGAGTTCCCTCCTACTGTATTTTGCAATCCCGTTAGCTGTAACATGTAAACGGCCATGTAGATATTCTTCAAACCAAAACAGTAACAATTTTTTTAATCTGTTCTGTTCATGATAATCAAAAACAACACCTGTATTGGTTTCTTTTACTATATCAGCTACCTCCCAGTTTTTGGGGCCAAATCCTAAAATTGGCCTTTGCGCCGCCATATATTCAAACAATTTTCCGGCAATAATTCCTTGAGTATCCACTGCATCAATTTCAACCAATAGCAGTATTTGTGATTTTCTTTGAGCATGTAGGGCTTCGGTATGAGAAAGATACCCCTCTAACTTCAAGTGGGGTTCTAAACCGAATTCCTTAATAGCTTCTAATACATCCAAACTTACAATACCAATTAGCTGGAGCTGAAAAAAAGTTTTAAAGTCGTTATGTTCCTGAATCAATTCTTTAAGCACTATCCACAGATTTTTGGGATTCCTGCCTGTGAGTAAAGAACCTATATGAGAAATGGTAAATTTTTCATCTAATTTGGCTTTCTGAGTGGAGGGGGTATCATATCCATTAGTAATAACTCTTATTGATCTCGCTGTAATTCGTTTAAACTCTTCTTTTGTCCTATTACTGGTTACCACAATTTTATCTGCACTATTAAGCACCAAGTGCTCCAAATGTTTGTGTGCTCTTTGGGAGGCTCGACTTAGCTTAAGCTTGCTATGATAGCCAATGGATGTCCACGGATCCCTAAAATCTGCCATCCAATTTACGGAGAGTTTTTGTTTTAAACCATGGCCAATTAGATGAACACTATGAGGAGGTCCGGTAGTGATTATTTGGGTTATTTTCTCTTTTGCTATTATATTTTCCAAATAGCGTACTGATGGTTTTATCCAATATTTACGGGCATCCGGAATAAAAAAATTCCCTCGAATCCAAAGCATTACTTTTTCAACGGAAGATTGATTTTTTGTCGAAATAATCCCTGAACTTATGCGAGAGGTTTTCTTTTTAGAGAAGATACTCGCCAGTTTATACGGTTCAAAAATAGTATGCGAATAAATAGCTATTCCTTCAGGTATTTCTGTTTTGAGAGAATCATCCAATAAAGGATAATGTGGATTCTTAGGAATATAAACCACAGGCTCAATGTTAAAATCCCTTAAGTATTTCACAAACTTTAGCCATCGCTGTACTCCGGGTCCACCCGCAGGTGGCCAATAATACGTAATGATGAGAATCTTTTGCATTAGACCCCTGCTTCATTTTTCGGGGATTGCCGAAGCGAATAGCCAATAACTCCTAAAACAAGTAATCCAAGAATAACAGAACTGGCTAGTGTAATTCTACTTCCTGTTTCAACTACTTTAGGCTCAAACTTAAATTCAATGGTATGTTCGCCAGCAGGAACATTTAAAGCCCTGAGTACATAATTTACTTTAAAGTGTGAAACGAGAGTTCCATCTACATAGGCGTTCCAGCCATTTGGGTAGTGCATTTCTGAAAATACAATTATCCCTTCATTCGAGTTTTTGGACTGATATTTAAGATGATTGGGAGTATAATCTGTTAATAGCACAGAAGCGGTTGAATCTTTATCAAAATCAAAACGTTTTAGGCTTTTAAAGGTTGTTGTATTTACAACTGCGGTATTTTTAACCTCTAAACTATCCAAGGCTCTTATCTCTTCATCTGCATTCTTTACAACAAGTAATTTTTCAACAAACCAGGCATTACCGTTGGCATTTGGGTTGAGGGCAGGGTAGCTTCTACCCTCTTCGTCTTCCTGAAAGACGTATTTTACATTCAGCATGTTCAACACCTGAATGTTATTCTTATAAATATGAAAATCGAATAAATCTTGTATTCCGGCCGGTTTGGCAGCATGATACCCACCTATGGAATGATGAAAAAAAGAAGTCCTTGCTCCGTTAATTCCTTCTGTAGGGTCATACACTCTATAAATACTTGTATCCTTTAGAATTTGTTGATCTGCAGCCGAAATAGTAAAGGGTTCTGACATACGTCTCTGGGAAACAAAATCGTCTTCATTTACATACCTTAAATTCACACCTACCAAATCAAAAACAATAAGTAAACCAACTAAAATAGCAAAAAGGGTTTGTTTCAATTTTTCTTTTATATAAAACCAAATACATACCGCGGCTAAAAACACATAAATAAGAGAACGGATTAAATCATTAGTATAGACTGATTTTCTATCAAGTTCAATCATGCTCATAACCTCATCCCCAAAATATTGCAGATAGGTTGCATCACTTGCAGCTTCAAAATTAAACATTCCCTTTCCAAAGAATAAAGCAATCCCTATCCCTAGAATGATCCAAAAAGAGAATTTTAGCATCCGAATTTTTTTAGCCGGTTCAATACCAGATGTAAAGAGTTGGACTAATGCCAAAATGGCCAAAATAGGTACACATAATTCTAAGATGACCTGTATGGAAGAAACTGCACGAAATTTATCGTATAAAGGAAAATAATCGATCATTAAATCTGTCAAAAGGCTAAAATTCTTTCCCCATGACAAGAACAAGGACATCATTGTCCCACCCAAAAGCCACCACTTTTCTTTTCCTTCTACTATAAACAAACCCAAAATAAAAAGAAAAAATATTACGGCGCCAATATAGGCAGGCCCAGATGTTCCGGGTTGATCACCCCAATAAAGGGGCAATGCACCTGTAAATTCAAGTGCTTTGTTTCTCGGTAGACCTTGTTCGACTAAAAATTGATACGTTTTTGAATTTTCGCCTAAATCCTCTCCATTTGAACCTCCAAATAAGCGGGGCACAAATAAATTAAGAGATTCTACAATACCATAACTGTATTGGGTAATATAAGCTTTGTCTAAACCTTTGGTGTTTTTTTTAGCTTCTCCGTTAGGCTTCAGAGTAAGTTCAGTTTTGCCTCTTGTACTCCAGTCTGCATATTCTTTCGTGGCCAAAAGAGCAGTGGCATTCGTGGCCACTCCCAGAAGTACGGCAATTAAAAGTACGCCGACAGCTGTAAAAAAATGCTTATAAGTCCTTTTTCGAACCGCATCTACAAAATACACAATGCCCAGAATTAAGACCAATAGCATAAAGTAATAGGTCATTTGATAATGATTTGCCCCAATCTCCAAACCCATGGCAATTGCTGTTAACAACAATCCCCAAAGGTATTTTTTTCTAAATGTTAGCACAATTCCTCCAAGCAATATTGGCAAATAGCCAATAGCATGCGCCTTGGCATTATGTCCCACTCCCAAAATGATAATCATATAAGTTGAAAATCCAAAGGCCAATGCCCCCACCACAGCGAGTTTATAATCTACCTTTAGGCAACAGAGTAAGATATAAAAGCCGATAAAATAAAGAAAAAGATAATCTGCAGGTCGCGGTAAAAACCGAATTAGCGAATCCAATTTTTTAATGTAATTATATGGATAATAAGCACCTAATTGGTAGGTTGGCATACCCCCAAAGGCACTATTGGTCCAATAGGGTTCTTCTCCTGTTTTCTTCCGAAAATCATTTTGCTCTTTGGCCATTCCGGTATATTGAACTATATCCGATTGCAGAATCACTTTTCCCTGAAGTACAGGGTGGAAGTACGCTAAAGCGACCAAAACAAAAAATACAAAAACAAAAAAATGGACAAATAATGCTTTTATCTCGGTTTTCATGAAGTGGTTGGGTGGTAATAATTACTCAATTTCCTCAAAATCTATGTATTCTCCAACTTTTTTTGAGGACTTGTTTTTTTTGTTGAGATTCTTATCAATAATGATATCACCTATTGTGTCTTCCTGTGGCTGATTTTGCGTGGAAAATTGACCAAACTGTTCCTTAAATCTTTCTTCCGTTTTTCTTGCCGCATAATTGAACAGTTTTGGCCCCAACCATCTGGTTAGTATTTTAAGTACATAGTATACTAATACCATGATTAGTATCGTTCTTAAGAGACCCATATTTGTGTATTAAGTTAGGTCAAAAATACAATTCTATTACTTTAAAAAGGGTGCAAAAATCTTAAAATAATAATAAAGTCATGCTTATTTTCAATCGATTAATGCGATTACAAAGAAATTACACTCTGGGAATACTACTTTCACTATGTCCTCTTTTACTGCTTTCACAGTATACAGATGTAATCAATTCAAATCGACCAGGACAATCTGTAAGTGCCTACGCTGTTGGAAAAAATGTAATTCAGGCCGAATTTGGTATCGCTTTTGAACAACAGGATCATATGCTTTTGGAAACTGAATCAGGTATTTTAGGCGCAGATTTATCCCTTAGATATGGATTACTATTTGAGTCTTTAGAAATCAATTGGGAGGGTACTTATCAGACCCAGAACATTAGCTTTTTAAATTTTGACATCAAAGAGAGAAGAACCAATTTTTACAGAAACCGCCTGGGATTAAAATATCTTATTTATGACCCCTTTAGAAACCCTCAACGCAACAAACCAAACCTATACAGTTGGAGGGCCAATAATAAGTTTCAATTTAAAAATCTTCTACCAGCAGTATCTTTGTATGCCGGTGCTAATTTTAACCTAGGAGACAACCCTTTTTATGTCGGAGATCCTATCGTTTCGCCTAGAGTCATGTTAGCCACTCAGAGCCGGTTGACACCTAGATTTGTGTTGATATCCAATATTGCTTACGATAGAGTTGGAACTGATTTTCCGGAGTTAAGTTATATTATCTCCTTATCGCATGGCTTTAGAAATCCTAAATGGAGTGTATTCATTGAAAATCAAGGAATTCAAAGTGATAGATATGCTGATGTTTTGTTGCGAAGTGGTGTAGCACACCTTTTAAGCGAAAATTTACAAGTTGATGCTAACCTTGGGGCAAGTTTTAAAAATACCCCATCCCGAATTTTTGGAACAATAGGAGCCTCATACCGATTAGATAAACACAAAGATGTTATAGTACCCATAGAAGATCAGAAAGCCGGTGAAAATGGGAGTATCCCAAAAAATAGCATGACCAAAAATCAAAAGAAGTCTAAAAAACAACCTGACTTAGGTCCTTCTAAAAAACAAATTAAAGCGCA
>CAYTDS010000118.1:0-3452 GCA_964436555.1 uncultured Flavobacteriaceae bacterium
AATGCAAGTCAGCAGTATGTACTTACGGCTGCAAATAGTTTGGCAGATTATTTGGCTGGAATATTAGACAACATGCAAGAGAGCATGAAACCAGGGCAAGGTTCCGGGGGTAGTTCAGATTTTCAATTACCTGATATTATCAAAGGACAGCAAGAGTTAAAAGAGAAAATGGAAGGATTGGGAGGAGAAGGTAAAGCGGGTAAACAGGGAGAAGGTCAGTCTACAGGAGATGGGTCTAAAGGCAGTGGTGAAGGAGAGAACGGTAAAATGGGGGATGGAAGGCAAGGAGAAGGTGACGGTGGTTCGGATGATGGGGATTCATTAAGAGGTGATGGTGAAAAAGGTGGTGGAGACGGACAGGGGAACGGGGGTTACGGTTTAGGTGAAGATGAATTGAAGGAGATCTATGAGATTTATAAGGAACAACAATTTTTAAAGAATCAACTAGAAGAACAGTTGAAGAACATGATTAATAATGGAGATAGGAAGTTTGGAGAAAAGTTGCTTAAGCAGATGGAGGATTTTGAAAATGACTTGTTAGAGAATGGTATTACCCAGAGGACAACTTCCAGAATGAATACTATTAGTTACGAACTTCTTAAATTGAAGAACGCTGAGTTGAAGCAAGGTGAGTTAGATGAGCGAGAGGCCAATTCAAATATAAGTCTTTTTCAGAATCCGGTTACTACTAAGCCGGCATTATTGGAGAATTATCGAAATGATACAGAAATATTACAAAGACAAGCTTTACCTTTGCAACAAATTTTCCAAGGAAAGGTTAAAGATTATTTCAAAGAAGATGATTAATTGGCATTATGAAACGGATTTTGTATTAGAGAATGAAACCAAGTATTCCGATTGGCTAAATAGGATAATTATTCAAGAGCAAATGAGCCTAGGACAGCTTGATTATATTTTTTGTGATGATGAATTTCTTTTGCGACTAAACCATGAGTACTTGAATCATGACGAGTTTACTGATATTATAACTTTCGATTATAGTGAAGAGAATACAATTAGCGGTGATATTTTTATTAGTATTCCAAGGGTTTTTGACAACGCGCTGTTATTTGAAGCGACCAAAGATGATGAATTGTTGCGTGTGATGGCTCATGGGGTTTTACATTTAATAGGTTACGGAGACAAGACAGCCAAGGAGGGAGTGGTTATGCGGTTAAAGGAGGATGAAATGATAAAATTGTTCCACGTGGAACACTGAAGTTATGTTCAATACAAGATATGATGTTATTGTAGTTGGCGCTGGGCACGCAGGGGCGGAGGCTGCTGCGGCAGCTGCAACTATGGGGAGCAAAACCTTGTTGATCACTATGAATTTGCAGACTATAGGGCAAATGTCTTGTAATCCTGCTATGGGTGGGATAGCTAAAGGACAAATTGTTCGGGAAATTGATGCTTTGGGTGGCTATAGCGGTATTGTTACTGACAAGTCTGCAATACAATTCAAAATGCTTAATAAATCTAAAGGGCCGGCTATGTGGAGTCCTAGAGCTCAGAATGATAGAATGCTTTTTGCAGAAACATGGCGTTTGAGCTTAGAGAGTTTACCAAATTTGGATTTTTATCAAGAAATGGTTAGTGGTTTGTTGGTGTCTGGCAACGCCGTTGTAGGGGTGAAGACAGCGATGGGAACACAAATTTTGGGGAAGTCGGTTGTTCTAACAAATGGAACCTTTTTAAACGGATTGATACATATTGGGGAGAAGCAGCTTGGAGGCGGCAGGGCTGGAGAAAAGGCGGCAACAGGGATTACCGAACAGTTACGTGATCTCGGTTTTAAAAGCGGAAGAATGAAAACAGGAACCCCACCTAGGGTGGACGGGCGTTCGTTGAATTATGCAGTTATGATACCTCAACCCGGAGATATGGTTCCAGATAAGTTTTCATATTTGGAAACACCGAGACTTAAACAACAATTGGATTGTTATATGACTCATACCAATTTGGAGGTTCATAATTTGTTGAGGGAAGGATTTGATAGATCACCAATGTTTAATGGTCGTATTAAAAGTACCGGACCAAGATACTGCCCATCTATAGAAGATAAAATAAATAGGTTTTCAGATAAGGACCAGCATCAGATTTTTGTTGAGCCCGAAGGGTGGAATACTGTTGAGGTTTATGTTAATGGATTTTCTACCTCTTTACCTGAGGATGTTCAGTATAGGGCCTTGAAATCGGTGAATGGCTTTGAAAAAGTTAAGTTTTTTAGACCGGGATACGCCATCGAATACGATTATTTTCCTCCTACACAGCTAAAGCATACTTTAGAGACTAAGTTGGTGGATGGTCTTTATTTTGCTGGACAGATAAACGGCACAACCGGTTATGAGGAAGCCGCAGCACAAGGTCTCATGGCGGGTATAAATGCGCATCTGAAGGTTTCAGAAAAGGATGCTTTTGTGTTAAATAGAGATGAGGCATATATAGGTGTGCTTATAGATGATTTAATTACCAAGGGCACAGAGGAGCCATATAGAATGTTTACCTCTAGGGCTGAGTATCGGACACTGTTAAGGCAGGATAACGCAGATTTGAGACTTACACCAAAGGGATATAAAATTGGATTGGCAGGAGTTAGTCGCTTAAAGCGTATGGAGGAAAAGGAAAGGAAGTCAGAAGCTTTTGTTCAGTTTTTTCGAAACACAAGTTTTCAACCTGCTCATATTAACCCAATTTTAGAGCGCGTAGAGTCTGCCTTAGTAAGTCAGCCAGATAAGTTGTTTAAAGTTTTTTCAAGACCAAATGTTACTATGGAACATATGATGGAATTAGATTCGGTTTCTGAGTTTGTCGCTGCAAACAAACTGGACAAGGAAGTTTTGGAGCAGGCAGAAATACAAGTCAAGTACTCAGGATACATAGCAAAAGAGAAGAATAATGCAGACAAATTAAGTCGTTTGGAGAATGTGAAAATCCCTAACGATTTCGATTATTCTAAGTTGAAATCATTATCATTTGAAGCTCGGGAAAAGTTAAATGCAATACGGCCGGTTTCCATATCTCAGGCATCTCGAATTAGTGGCGTATCTCCCAGCGACGTAAGTGTCTTACTTGTTTATATGGGTAGATAGGGTAGGATGATGTGAATACTAAGAATTGTTCCACGTGGAACAATTAAAATAATGAAAACCTTATGGAACAGAAGAAGTAAATGTCTATCAACATTATTTCCATGTTTTTTAGAATAAAGTATACGTGAACTCACAGAAAAATTATTTAACTACTATAGATTATGCGGTATCCCAAGAAGAATTTCATTTAATTCTTAATACCGATTTGGATATGTTGGCTACAACACCTATCCCGGATAAATTGAATCTTTATTACCAAAGCGACTCATACATTTCACATACAGATGCTTCCACATCTTTTACAGATAAGCTTTATCAATTGGTGAAGAGATTTAGTCTTAGAAGAAAAATCGCATTGTT
>CAYTDS010000118.1:3552-6745 GCA_964436555.1 uncultured Flavobacteriaceae bacterium
GAGAAATATAAAACCGGGAAACAAAATTATTTTAGAGCTTTTTGTATTGGGTTACTGTCAAACCTCTATGCGATGCGTTCCAAAGAATATTCATCCTTGATTTATATCCTAAAAAGGAGTTAGTACTTTATTTAAGGCGATTTAAAAAAGGTTCTGACACTGTCTTATGCCTTACCCTTATAACAAACAAAATCGTTTTTAAAAGACTTCTAATAAGGCATTTTAAATAGATGCAGTCAATGTAAATATGAAATATCTATAAGATTTACTTATTATAAAAAATGTTGCTATTTACAGAAAGATGGCAGCTAACGGCTGTTTGATTGCAAAGTTGCTCCATTTTTCAAAAAGCTTTATTACTTTTGCCCAACTTAAAAACAAAGTAAGATGAAAAAAATGGTTTTGGTTTTGGCTCTTTTAGGTGCCGCTGCTTGTAAACAAGAGAAAATAGGTTTTGTAGACAACATGAAGCTTATTAACGAGTACCAAGAAAAAAAGGATGTCGAAACCAAGTTTAATAAATTGGCTGAGGTATTTAACAAAAAGAGAGACAGTATTTCCCAGATTTTTCAAATGGAAGCTCAGTCTTTTCAGGCCAGAGCTCAAAACATGCCTCAGAATAAGGCTCAAGAAGAGTATGGTATGTTGCAACAGCGTAGTCAAATTATAGGGCAGCAGTTGCAGCAGGAAGAACAACAGCTTCAGTCAGCTAACCAAACAGAGATAGATAGTATGGTGAGCAAAGTTAAGCGCGAAATTAAGGCATATGGTAAAGCAAATGGATATTCTTATATTCTTAGCGGTGGAGAAGGTGGAAGTGTCTTATACGGTTCCGAAGTTAATAATATTACCGATGCTGTCTCTAAAATTTTGAACGACAAATACAAAAAATAATTTTTACCAACAAGGGATTTAAATTAAGGGCTAAACTATTGTTTACGCCCTTTTTTAGTATTGAAGTTTAGTACAATTGGTGTTGTAATAAAAAAACTAAAAAGCTCGTTGGAATAAAATAAATTACAATTGTTCTTGCCCCATCATAATCCTTGGCCATACGTTGTCCAAATAGTAGAGTAAGTAAAGTTATACAAGATAGACCGGCGCCAAAAAAGGCGAATTGTTTACTTTCAAGAAATAGGATGCCATAGATACCTATAATGCAAAGTAATCCTGACACCATTTCCATCAAAATTAATATTCGCAGCATAAGAGGAACACTATTTTTCAACAAACTTTTACTAAAATGGGCTTTAAGCCATGAAAGGTTGCCCTTCCAATCCACCAACTTGTCCACGCCACTTTGAATAAAAGTGATAATAAGAAATAGAAGTAAAAACACCTCAACAGCATTATTTAACAGTGTAGCCATAGGATTCTGTTTATGCAGCCGCTTTATGCAAGAGCCGCGTTAATTTTATAGATAGATCTGTAAATATGATTTTTGAATTGCCATTTCGCTCCACATGGTAAATTGCATTTTCCAGTTCGGATACAATGGAGCCTATATTATTTTCATGGATATATGGCGAGAATTTCTCCAATTGAAAACCATCCAAATGAATTCGCATATAGGCCAACTGGCTTGCACCATAGTTAATAAGCATTGCTTGCCTAATCAACCCTAAAGCAAATAGCAGAAACTGTTTTTGCGTTTCGCGTCCCGTTTTTGATAGCTCATCGCTCCAAAGAATTAAATCGTGAATAGCAGCTTTATTCCCCTTGGCTTTGAAAGCACTTCGAACCCATTGAACAAACCATTTTTCAAAAATCAAATCTTCAGAATCACTGTTCATTAAATCTAGAGCCTTGTTGTAGTTGCCAGCAGATTCCTGGGCAAGTTTCTTAGCAGTATCTTCCGGTAGACCTCTCTCTTGTAATGCCTTAGAAATAGCATTGTCAGATAAGGCAGGAAAATGGAGTACCTGACAACGCGATCTTATGGTCTCTAAAATTAGTTTCTCTTCCTCAGCAATTAATAAAAGCAAAGTCTGTTTAGGAGGCTCTTCAATTAGTTTTAAAAGCTTATTTGCCGCTGATCCATTCATTTTTTCCGCCATCCAAATTAGCATTACTTTCCACCCACCTTCATAGGATTTTAAAGAAAGCTTTTTAACTATCTCCTGAGCTTCGTCCACACCTATTTGGCCTTGCTTTTTTTCTATCCCTAATAAACGATACCAATCAAACAAATTACCATAAGGCTGTTCTTGCAAAAAAGTACGCCATTCTGTTAGAAAATGATCGCTTACGGCATGGCTTTTAACTTTGTCAGAGTTAGCCACGGGAAAAGCAAAATGTAGGTCAGGATGGGAAAGTGAATTACATTTTAAGTTACAGGAGCTATTACCAGCGGTATTTTCACCGTTTTGATTACGACAAATTACATATTGTGCATATGCCAAGGCCATTGGCAATGTACCCGAGCCTTCTGGACCCACAAAGAGTTGTGCGTGCGGAACTCGATTTGCATCAGCACTTTTGGCAAGGTGGTTTTTAATATGGGAATGCCCTAAAACTGAACTAAACAACATGATTCAAAGATAGTTTTTTTTCACATTTCAGAATTAGTAAAGAAAGAGTCAAAAAACAAATTAAGGAGAGCACTCTAAATGATTTAAAAAATAACGATTTGCCTTTACAACCATTTTAGAAATCTTTACATTTACCACCGAGCAGAATCCAAAAACACAGCAAAAAACCGAGGATCCCACAGGCAATGTTAAGTGGGATACCAGTAATTGCTAAACGCTTCTAAGCTTTGGATTTCTGTATTTGCATAACTATCAAAATATAAATAATAAATGAAAACGATAGACGATTTTAATTTTAAAAACAGAAAGGCGCTAATAAGAGTAGATTTCAATGTGCCTTTAGATGGAAGTTTTGAAATAACGGATGCGAATCGCATCGAAGCAGCCAAACCAACACTTTTAAAAATTTTGGAAGATGGCGGTAGTGCCATATTAATGAGTCATTTAGGACGGCCAGATGGGAATCGAAATATGGACATGTCTCTAAAACATATTAAAGATAAGGTTTCAGAAATAATAGGAGTTAAGGTAAAATTTGTGGAAGATTGTGTTGGTGAACTTGCAGAAAAGGCAGCATCTGAGCTTAAAACCGGAGAAGTATTGTTGTTGGAAAATTTACGCTTTCATAATGAAGAAGAAAAAGGAGATAAAGAATTTTCCCG
>CAYTDS010000119.1:0-2531 GCA_964436555.1 uncultured Flavobacteriaceae bacterium
GGAGCGCTGCCAACAATGGCAAAAATCTGTATTCCGTCTTGAATGGCTTTTTGGTAATAAGATTCCAATAACGTGATATCCATTGCATAGTCTTTTGTTACCGGTATTTTGATAATACCTTGCTCCCCTAAACCCATTATTTTTGCAGCCCTGTCCACACAATAATGGGCTTCTTCACTAACCATAATACCCAGTTGTTTCCCATTGCCTTTATTCCAAGAATCAGAACCTAATTTTGCTTTTCTGGCAGACAGCAAGGCGGTCAAATTGGCAAGTGTACCTCCGGAGGTAAGAAATCCTCTGGATGTGGTATCAAAACCTATTTTTACACATAGAAGATCGGTAACGATTCGCTCCATTGCCGAGGATGCCATACCCATCTCATAAACTGCCATACCATTATTAAGAAGAGCACTTACCATTCCTGAAAGGGCTGTAACAGGTGCGGTTGGGCCCACCTGATGTCCCATATATTTAGGATGATGCACATGGGTACTATGTTCTATTATTTCTGAAAAAAGTTCTGTTTTATCACCTTCAATCAAGAAGTCTTTCCAAAATTCGTGTTCTGCATCGGGTACGTTCCAATTAACTACTTTATCCGATAGACCATGAACCGATTCATGCAAATGATTTGCAAGGGTATCGATTAACTGATGGCCGAGTTTTCGAAAATTTTCCGAATCATAAACGGTCGGTATACTGCTTTTAGTCATGGGATAAAAGTAGCTAGTTGTCCTGAAGAAAAAAAAAGATTTTAACAAAAAACCACTCCAAAAGGAGTGGTTTCCATTCTATTTCAAAACACGAGTTTCCAATTAGAATTAGTCAAAGGTATACCCATTGTCAGCGGCAATTCTATCGGCAATTTGTGTGCGTAGTGCTACCACATTGGGTTGATTCGTATATTTCGTAAAACGTTTTAATCCCATAAGCATCATGCGTTGTTCATCCCCCTCGGCAAATGATACAATGGCTTCTTTTCCTTTTTGAATAATCGTATCTACGGCATTATACAGATATAATTGGGACATGGCAATTTGGGTCGACTGTGATGCCGCGCCAAATCGCTTCACATTTTTTTCAGTTCTGAGAATTGCTGATTCTGCCATATACACTTCAATAAGAATATCGGATGCTGCCAACATAATCTGCTGGTGATTTTCTAACTCTGTGCCAAATTTTTGTACGGCGCTTCCTGCAACCATCAAAAAAACTTTTTTAAGTCGAACAATCAAATCTTTTTCTTCTGCAAGTAACTCCGAAAAATCAGGAACATCAAAAGAGGGAATTCCCATCAATTCTTCACCAACCTTCGTAGCCGGACCCAATAAATCAATATGGCCTTTCATTGCTTTTTTAATTAACATTCCCACCACCAACATGCGATTGATTTCATTAGTCCCCTCGTAAATTCTGGCTATCCGTGCATCTCTCCAAGCTTTTTCCATTGGGGCATCGGCACTAAAGCCCATTCCACCAAATATTTGGATTCCTTCATCCGTAGTATTTTGGGCATCTTCTGAAACGGCAACTTTTAAAATAGAACACTCTATAGCATATTCTTCTACACCTTTTAGTTCTGCATCCTGATGAGTATTGCCTTCAGATTCCCTGATAGCAATCCGATCTTCAATATTTTTAGCAGCTCTATAACTGGCTGATTCCCCTACATAACAATTGGTAGCCATCTGAGCAATTTTTGCTTTGATTGCTCCAAAATTAATGATGGGGGTTTTAAATTGAACTCTTTCATTTGCATAAGTAACGGCTTCCCGAACAACACGTCGCTGCGCATCCAAACATGCTGCTGCCAATTTTATACGACCTATATTCAGCGCATTCATAGCGATTTTAAAGCCATTGCCACGTTCGGACAGCATATTTTCAACCGGAACTTTGGTTTCATTAAAAAATACCTGTCGGGTAGAGGAGGAGTGAATCCCTAATTTTTTCTCTTCTTCTCCCAGTGTTATTCCATTGTTTGGATCATTTTCTACAATAAAACCGGTAATGTTTTTATCATCTTCAATTCGGGCGAAGACAATAAACAGGTTACAAAATCCCGCATTGGAAATCCACATTTTTTGTCCGGTGATGCTGTAAAATTTTCCATCTGCAGATAAAACGGCTTTGGTTTTTCCCGAATTGGCATCCGACCCTGCACCAGGTTCCGTAAGACAATAAGCCCCAAACCATTCCCCGGAGGCCAATCTGGGAACATATTTCTGTTTTTGTTCCTCTGTTCCGTACAAGGTGATGGGCATAGTACCGATACCTGTATGTGCTCCGAAGGCAGTACTAAAAGAACCCGTTGCTCCTGAAATATAGTCGCAAACCAACATCGTAGAGACAAATCCCATACCCATACCGCCATAAGCTTCAGGAACTGCTACGCTCAGAAGGCCCAATTCTCCAGCTTTACGCATGGTTTCTTCGGTATAGGCGTAATCCTTTTTTTCAAATCGTTCCCAATGTGCCCAAAGTTCCCGGTCTACAAATTCCTTGGTGCTTTCCCGCATCATTTTTTG
>CAYTDS010000119.1:2631-4291 GCA_964436555.1 uncultured Flavobacteriaceae bacterium
ATCAGCTTGTGCCTTAAGCGCTTTCATATGAGAATTATAAGCAAACTCGTCCTGATCTTCACGGGATACATTAAATTGTTTTGCAACTGCTTCAGCAGTTAGACCCATCCCCCAATAATAATCTTCATTCCCTTCCTTGGCAGTGGCATAATCCGGAGTGGGTTTATAACCACCCATGGGAATATAACTCATACTTTCGGCACCTCCTGCAATAATGCAATCTGCCATTCCCGCTTGAATCTTGGCGGTGGCAATTCCTATAGTTTCTATTCCTGAGGCACAATAACGGTTGACCGTAACACCGGGAACATCATCAATATTCAAACCCATCAATGAGATTAACCGAGCCACATTGAGTCCTTGCTCTGCTTCCGGCATGGCGTTCCCAACAATGACATCGTCTATACGGGTTTTGTCTAATTGAGGCACTTTTTCCATCATAAACTGAATGGTCTCTGCAGCCAATTCATCCGGACGCTTAAATCTGAACACTCCGCGTGGTGCTTTCCCTACGGCTGTTCTGTACGCTTTTACTATATATGCTTGTTTCATAGGCCTCTCCCAGACCCTCTCTCAAGGAGAGGATACTATATGGGTTTTATTTTAAATTTTAGACTTCATTTCTTTAAAAGATGATTAAAAGTCTCCCTTTTGGGGAGATTTAGAGGGGCATTTAATTCCGCAAAGGTTTCCCGGTTTTCAGCATATGCTGTATGCGTTCCAATGTCTTCCTTTCTGTACACAGCGATAAGAAGGCCTCCCGCTCCAGATCTAATAAATATTGCTCGCTAACCAATGTGGGCTCGGACAAATCGCCACCTGCCATTACATAAGCCAATTTATCCGCTATTTTTTTATCGTGTTCCGAAATATATTTTCCGGCTTGCATGGAATCAGTTCCTACGAGAAACATACCCAATGCTTGTTTGCCCAAAACTTTGACATCTTTGCGCTTTACGGGTTGCGTATACCCTGTTTCAGCCATCAATTTCGCATAAGACTTTGCAGTGGCAATTTGACGATCTTTATTTACAACAACAACATCTTTTCCTTGTTGTAAAATACCTAAGTCGAACGCCTCATAAGCCGAAGTAGAAACCTTGGCCATACCAATGGTCAGGAAGTACTCTTGGAGCACATTTAATTCGACATCATTTTTTTTAAAGGTATCCGATGCTCTTAATGCCATCTCTTTGGAACCACCACCACCGGGAATGACACCTACGCCAAATTCTACCAGACCGATGTACGTTTCGGCTGCTGCGACTACTTTGTCTGCGTGGAGAGAAAGTTCGCATCCACCTCCAAGGCACATACCATGGGGAGCCGAAACAGTAGGAATAGACGAATAACGCATGCGCATCATGGTGTCCTGAAATAATTTAACAGCCATATTTAACTCATCATATTCCTGTTCAACCGCCATCATGAAAATCATTCCAATATTGGCGCCCACTGAAAAATTAGCGGCCTGATTTCCAACTACAAGGCCTTGAAAGTCCTTTTCGGCAATGTCTATAGCTTTATTTATACCGGCAAGAACGTCACCTCCGATAGTGTTCATTTTGGATTGAAATTCTACATTTAAAATGCCGTCTCCTAAATCTTCAACTACCACTCCGGTGTTTTTAAACACTTGTTTTGACTTTCTGATATTATC
>CAYTDS010000119.1:4391-6699 GCA_964436555.1 uncultured Flavobacteriaceae bacterium
CTTCAACTACCACTCCGGTGTTTTTAAACACTTGTTTTGACTTTCTGATATTATCAAGAATTATAAAGGCGTCTTGTCCGGGAATTTTCTCAATGGCTTTAGCAGGAATATCATAATAATAGGTTGCGCCATCTTTAATGCTGTAAAATGACTTTACACCGGAATCGACCATTTCCTTAACCCATGTCGCAGCTTCAAGACTTTCTGCCTGAATTAATTCAAGGCCCTTTTCTACACCGATAGCATCCCAAATCTGGAAAGGCCCGTGCTCCCATCCAAAGCCGGCTTTCATGGCGTCATCTATTTTATAAAGGTCATCGGAAATTTCGGGAATTCGATGAGACACATATGCAAAAAGAGAAGCAAAACTTTTTCGGTAAAAATCGCCTGCCTTGTCTTTTCCATCTATTAAAACCTTAAACCGATCTATTACTTTATCAATAGTTTTTGTAAGTTCTAAAGTTGCAAAACCGGCCTTTTTATTTGCTCTATAGTCTAATGTTTCTAAATCCAATGTTAGAATTTCACTTGAACCATCCTTATTACTAATTTTTTTGTAAAATCCTTGGCCTGTTTTACTACCTAGCCATTTATTTTCCATCATGGTGGTGATGAAATCTGGCAATTTGAATAATTCATGCCGTTCATCCTCCTTGCAGTTATCATAGATACCGTTAGCTACATGAACTAAGGTGTCCAATCCCACTACATCAACAGTTCTAAAAGTGGCTGATTTCGGTCTTCCAATAACAGGTCCTGTTAATTTATCGACCTCCTCCACAGTAAGTCCTAATTCGTTTACCATATGGAAAAGGCTTTGAATACTAAAAATACCTATTCGATTTCCTATAAACGCCGGAGTATCCTTAGCTAGAACTGACGTTTTACCTAAAAATTGCTCTCCATATCCATTAAGAAAGTCCAATAATTCAGAAGAAGTTTTTGGACCGGGAATAATTTCGAACAATTTTAAGTATCTGGCCGGATTAAAGAAGTGAGTTCCACAAAAATGCTTTTGAAAATCATCACTTCTTCCTTCACTCATGAACTTTATAGGGATACCGGAAGTGTTTGAAGTAATAATTGTACCTAGAGTCCTGTATTTTTCTATATTTTCAAAGACTTGTTTTTTAATATCTAAACGTTCCACAACTACCTCTATAATCCAGTCTACTTGAGAAATTTTGGATATATCATCTTCTAAATTTCCAGTAGAAATTCTTGTGGCAAATTTTTGATGATAAATAGGGGAAGGCTTTGATTTTAAAGCAGTCGCAAGAGAATCATTTACCAATCTGTTACGAACAACTTTATCCTTTAATGTAAGTCCTTTAGCTTTTTCCTTTTCATCTAACTCTCTTGGCACGATATCCAGAAGTAAAACTTCTACGCCGATATTAGCGAAATGACATGCGATGCCACTACCCATGATTCCGGAACCGATTACGGCAACTTTCTTAATATGCTTGTTCATTCAATTAAGCGGATTAATTATTTCTATATGTTCTTGTATATATTTTTTTCTCAATAATTAGTTTATTAATCGTTTCCATGACTTGAAAAAACTGGTCCAATTGATCTTCCGGAACATTTTGTTTAACCACTTCATTAAACTGCAAAACCACTCCCTTAGAATCGTTACGTTTCTCTAGACCAAAATCCGTAAGATGAATCAAAACGCCTCTACCATCACTTGGATTTGGCTTTCGCTCAATCAATCCCTTTTCTTCCATGCTTTTGAGGATTCTTGAAAGACTAGTAGCTTCCATTCCCATTTTTGGTCCCAAAGCGGTTGAAGGAGTTCCTGTTTTTGGATCAATACTCAACAGGGTAAAGCCTATTGCCATAGTTGTACTGAAATTTTTGGCCTCTTCGTTGTACATCCTTGCAACTGCCTGCCATGTTGCGCGAAGAGCATAATCAATTGTAATTTCCTTCATCGGAATCTTATATTCTTTCAAATATAAGAAAAATTTATTATGCACGCATAATAAATGAATTCAAAATTGGGAACAATTTTTTAAAAAGTAAGAATAGTCTTTTGATGAAGACTTAATAATTAGGCAAGAACAGATTGTACTTAAGAATCTGTGTGCTATATGTTAACCACCTAAGCTAGTGTATAGGTATAGGGTACTACAAATTTATTATCTACCTAACCCCATAATTATAAAAACCAGAACAATGAAACCTGATATTAGTACTTAAGAGGTCCTATATATGCTATCATAAAGTCTTTTGTATATCTCTTTTATGGTGTCTCGTTTCATTTTCATGGTAGGAGTTAAGTGTCCGCCATCTATACTCC
>CAYTDS010000120.1:0-6590 GCA_964436555.1 uncultured Flavobacteriaceae bacterium
CCCCAAACCTATTCTGCAAATCCTTTTGTGATTACCTCTTTCGCAATTTTCGCCCACGGCTTTAGATCAGTATCCAACCAATTACCATTGTCGGATGCCGTTGGATAAAGAAAAGAACAAGTTTCGTTTTTATCTGCCACCGACCATAATACCCAACTCATTTTACGGGCTTCCATCCACTCCAGCCAGGTATCAAAAGAGGTCATATCTATAGGTCCGTCTCCTGAATAGTCCATAGACGCACATTCAGATACAAAAATGGGAATATTCTTGTTTAATGCATAGTCTGCACGTGCTCGCAATTCTTCTTTATGGCTTCCGGCATAAAAATGTAAGGTGTACATGATATTTTCATAGTCTTTTATAGGGTCGTCGGCAACGAGATGAACATCCTGACACCAATGAGGAGACCCCACCAAAATGATGTTGTCCGGATCATATTCCCGAATTGCTTTGATAACCGCTATGCTATACTCTTTTACCTCTTGCCAACTTTGCTCCACAGGCTCATTAAAAATTTCATAAATGACATTGGGTTTATGTCCATATCGCTGAGCCATTTCTGAGAAAAACAGTTTTGCTGCCTCGAGATTTATGTTGTGGCTATGCCAATCGATAATAACATATATGTCTGCTTCGATAGCTGCCTCTACTACAGTCATCACTTTCTCTTTGGACTCTTCGGGATTGGTTAAATAGGCGCCGTCCGGTTCTACACCCATTGCAGCACGGACCACATTAACATTCCAATCGTTCTTTAACCAGGCAACAGAGCCTTTAGTATAAAATCGCGGCCACCAGTTGTGCCAGCCATAACTAACACCTCGTAAGACAACCGGGATGCCATTTGCATCTGTTAGTTGGGTTCCCTGAACCCTTAAAGCTTGAGCTAGAACAGTTCCGTTATTTGTTATACGATTTGATGCATTGGTTTGAGATGAGGTTTCCTGAATACAAATACCATTGATAAAAGTCATCAAAACAAGCATCCATGAAGAAAGTAAAATTCTCATAAAGTAGAAATAAGTTAACATTGTATTTCATCAAATCTAATCATTTCTTAAGTTTTAATTGGTCATCTCAACATAAGGAATATGCCTAAACCATATATCACCTTCAACATGCCATTTTAAACAGTTAAAACTAAGTTTAAGCATCTTCAAGTGCATTATGTACCATTTTTAGTAACACTGTCCTAACCTAAAATTAAAACTAGCGTTACCCATATCCCAATATATATTTATAACCTTTGCATACTTCAATTTTCTACTGAATGAAAATTATGCTGATTTTGCTGTCTACCGGGATAGTAAATCGTTCTAAAGGCCAATTAAGTACATACTTTTCGCCCCCTAAATTTAACATAATTAAAAAGAAACTAAATAGTTAAGTTCCATGAAAAAAAGAGCAGTTGATATTGTAGTAATATCCGACGTACATCTTGGTACCTATGGGTGTCACGCAAAGGAACTTACTAAATATCTAAAATCCATAGACCCCAAAAAAGTGATTCTCAATGGGGATATCATTGATGTCTGGCAATTTAGTAAACGGTACTGGCCCAAATCGCATATGAAGGTAATAAAGCTAATTATGGAATGGGTTTCTAATGGGGTTAAAGTATATTATGTTACCGGAAACCATGATGAAATGCTTCGCAAGTTTGTAGGATTTAAAATGGGATCTTTTAGTATTGTAAACAAGGTGGTGCTTAATCTAAAAGGCAAAAAAGCGTGGTTTTTTCATGGCGATGTATTTGATATTACCATGCAGCATTCCAAATGGATTGCAAAACTAGGGGCCGTAGGGTACGATTTCCTTATTTTATTAAACAGAGGAATTAATCTTGTACGTCTAAAATTTGGTTGGGAACCCATTTCCATGTCCAAAAAAATTAAGAACGGTGTAAAATCGGCCATTAAATTCATTCATAACTTTGAAAACGTTGCGGCAGATATTGCTATACAAAATAACTACGATTATGTGGTTTGCGGACATATACATCAACCGGAGATAAAAACAATATCCAGAGAAGATGGTTCTGTTATTTACCTTAATTCCGGGGATTGGATAGAAAACCTGACTTCTTTGGAATATTATGAAGGAAATTGGAATCTCTACAACTACGCAGATGATCTTGTGATAAAAAATACGGTGGAAGAATCTCTTGAAAAAGAGGATGTATTGGAAACCAGCGTGCTTTTTCAAAATTTGGTTAGGGAATTTCAAATGGGAGGAATTATCCAAGGAAAGCCTGAAGCTAACTCCTAATAAAAAATTTCCTGAAACAGACCATCCCCGAGGCAGAGCCATAAGGGAGTTATTTAAATTAAAGCCCGCAGCTAATACCTATAAATGAAAATACTATATGCAATTCAGGGCACAGGCAACGGCCATTTAAGCAGAGCCAGGGACATTATCCCCCTTTTACAAAAAAAGAATATTACTCTGGATCTCTTGGTTAGCGGAACACAGGCCGATATTCAACTTCCCTACCCGGTAAAGTACCAGCTTCAGGGTCTCAGCTTTATTTTTGGAAAAAAAGGTGGGGTAAATATGTGGCGTACCTATGTAAAAGCCAACACCCTGCGACTACAAAAGGAAATAAAAAGTTTGCCAATACATGAGTATGACCTGATCATCAATGATTTTGAACCGGTTTCTGCATGGGCTTGTAAGCTGCAACACAAACCTTGTGTAGGCCTAAGCCATCAAGCAGCGGTTCTATCGCCTTCTGCTCCAAAGCCAAAAGAAAGGGATTTGATGGGACAATTTATACTTAAAAATTACGCCCCGACTACACACCAGTATGGGTTTCATTTTAAGAATTATCACGAAAATATCTTTACTCCGGTTATTCGTCAGGATATTCGAAAAAGCGTTTGCACAACGGGGGATCACTACACAGTTTACCTTCCCTCTTATAGTGATGAAAAATTACTTACTATGCTTTCCAAAGTTAAAAACGTAACCTGGGAGGTTTTTTCAAAACACAATAAAAAAGAGTTTTTTAGTAAAAACGTTTCCATACAACCTATCAAAAACGAGGCTTTTGTAAAAAGCATGGCCGGCAGCAAAGGTATTTTATGCGGTGCCGGATTTGAAACTCCCGCAGAGGCACTGTATATGAAGAAAAAGTTGATGGTCATCCCCATGAAAGGGCAGTATGAACAACAATGCAATACCGCTGCTTTAAAGGAAATGGGAGTCCCCGTAATAAAATCCTTAAAAAAGAAACATCTTAAAGACCTCATGAATTGGGTGGAGCAGGACACCTTGGTAACTGTAGATTATCCGGATATTACAGCGCATATTATTGATCAGTTATTAGAAGAGTCCAAATTACTTTAAGAAATAGTGTTTGTCCGCATGAATACTAATACAAATACCCCCAAGTTTAAGTTAAAGAAAGAAGATTTTGGGAAAGATTTTGTTTGGGGCGTCTCTACGGCTGCTTATCAAATAGAAGGTGCGCATGCCCAGCATGATAAAGGAATGTCTATCTGGGATCGGTTTGTCTCTAAAAAAGGAACTATATTCCAAGGGCATCACGGAGAAATAGCCTGCGATTTTTATAATAGGTATCAGGAAGACATATTACTTATGAAATCCATGAATATCAAGAATTTTAGATTCTCGCTATCCTGGTCCAGAATACTACCCAATGGTTATGGAGCCAGTAGTGCAGAGGGAATAGCCTTTTACAACCGGGTAATAAACTTTTGCTTAGAATGTGGCATAACGCCTTGGGTAACTTTATATCACTGGGATCTTCCCCACGCTTTAGAGGAAAAAGGCGGCTGGACGAATAGAGATATTATCATTTGGTTTGAAGCCTATGTAGCCCTTTGCGCAAAGGCATTTGGAGATCGTGTAAAGCACTGGATGGTTTTAAATGAGCCCATGGTATTTACAGGAGCCGGCTATTTTTTGGGGGTACACGCTCCCGGCCGCAAAGGCTTAAAAAACTTCATTCCGGCGGTGCATCATGCTGTGCTTTGTCAGGCTGCGGGTGGGAGAATAGTGCGCTCTTTAGTTCCGGATAGTCTTATCGGCACCACTTTTTCATGTTCGCAAATAAGTCCTTACAGTAACCATCACAGCGATAAAATGGCTGCTAAGAAAGTAGATGCCCTTTTAAACCGTTTATTTATAGAACCTGCCCTTGGTATGGGGTATCCTAAGGATACTATTCCTACGTTAAACCGTTTAGAAAAATATATACAACCCGGAGATATGGAAAATGCCATTTTTGATTTTGATTTTATCGGAATTCAAAATTATACCCGGGAAGTAGTAAGACACAGTTATTTTGTTCCGTATTTAGGAGCTAAAATCATAAAAGCCTCCAAACGAAATGTGAAAACTACGCTAATGGATTGGGAAGTACATCCGCCCAGTATCTATAAAATAATTAAAAAATTTAATGGGTATAAGGGAATAAAAAAATTGATTATTACCGAAAATGGGGCTGCCTTTCCGGATACGCTCCAAAACGAAAATGTACATGATGTTGACCGACTTTCTTATATCCAATTGCATCTTAAGCAAGTACACAGGGCACAAAAAAAGGGATTGCAGATTGATGGTTATTTTGCGTGGACCTTTACCGATAATTTTGAATGGGCAGAAGGTTACCATCCCAGATTTGGGTTGGTTTATGTGGACTTTCCAACACAAAAAAGAATTATAAAGTCGTCCGGGAAATGGTTTAGGGAGTTTTTGGGAGCTAAATTTTAATTTCGAAAGTCGAGCGTAAAATAGGTCTTTTCATCACTTGAATTTGTATTTGATACTTGATCTTAAACTTGAACTTTCTTAGTGCTCATCAAAATAAGAGTTGGAGCAATCGTATCCCATTCATACAGCAACGGGAGTTTGACAAGGTTGATGATCTAGGGTATCTGCAAGTTCATGTGAAATACTTCTCCCGATAAATGGGAATGAGTATTACAAAAGGGAGGTTTTGGGTGCATAGGCACATAAAAATCTACTCTGTAGGTTACACTATTACAGGGTTATTATTCATTCCCTACTTATTTAGGATTTTTATAAAGTTTTTTCGTTTATTCCCTATATTTAAGGTATAGACGCCATAATATGAAGTATTTTTCTGCCAAACATAAAGATGAAGAACGGATATTTATACAATTTCCGTACAACAAAGAACTCATTTCAAAAATAAGAACTTTACCTGAAGCCCGTTGGAGTGCCAGCAAGAGGGCATGGCATATTCCTGGTACTAGAGCTTCATTTGCTGCACTGCTTGCATTATTTCCTGAAATTGTTCCGATAGAGGCAGCTGCAAAAAAGGACTTTTTGGTTCCCAAGCCCGTAATAACCGAAAAAATAAATAAGAAAGTTATAAAAGTAATTCAATATAAAGAAAGTAGGCACCGAATTCTTACCCAATATGAACCCGCACTTATAGGGCTAATAAAATCCTTTCCCTTTGCCAGATATGATGTACAAAACAGATGGTGGTCCTGTAGCCTTGGATCTAAACAACAGTTTGCATTAGAACAGTTTGCATTACAGCATAACATGCTCTTGGAAATAGTAGATGGTACAGATAAAAAAATAATAAAGCAGCGACCCAAACATTTTGAAGTGCTAAATTACCGTCAATGTCCGGCAAATATGATTGAAAAACTCCGGGCAAACCGCTATGCAGAGCGCACTGTTGAAGCCTATGTTTCGCTTTTTGAAGAATTTATTAATTATTATAACACCAAAAAAATAGATGAAATAACCGAACCCGAAATTGTGGCCTACATGCGCTATTTAGTGCAGGAGAGGGGAATTTCTACCTCCTATCAGAACCAAGCAATAAATGCGATAAAGTTTTATTATGAGAAAGTCTTGGGCGGTGCCAGGAAGGTGTACTTTGTAGACCGGCCACAAAAAGAGTATAAGCTACCTACTGTTTTATCTGTTGAAGAGGTACAGCTGCTTATTTCATCGGTTACCAATTTAAAGCATAGGGTAATGGTAATGATATGCTATTCTGCCGGTTTGCGATTGAGTGAGGTTTTGAATCTTACTCTAACCGATATTGATTATGACCGAATGCAAATAGCTGTTAGGAATTCTAAGAGCAATAAGGACCGCTATACACTACTATCAGAAGCACTTTTGCCGGCGTTACAGGCCTATATTAAAGCCTATTCGCCCGAGCATTTTCTTTTTGAGGGGATAACCGGGGGAAAATATTCGGACAGGAGCTTCCAAAATGTTGTACGCAATGCTGCAAGAGCTATATGTTCTAATAAAAAAATAACGGTTCATACCTTGCGCCACAGTTTTGCAACACATTTAATGGAAAATGGGGTGGATTTAAGGTATATTCAAGTTCTATTGGGGCACCAAAGCAGTAAAACCACGGAAATATATACCCATATGACGAGTAAGGCTATGAGTGGGATAAAAAGTCCACTAGATGGGCTAAAATTTTAACAATAATGCGTATTATTACCATAAGAAGTACGTTGCCTGCTGAGGACTTATAAAATTAAGTAAGCAGGGAAACTCTTCGTACAAATTAGAAATAGACGCCATAAAAGTGCATTTGTTGCGCCTATATGGATGTT